>DATCIV010000001.1:0-7803 GCA_036507575.1 Candidatus Bipolaricaulota bacterium
TGGTCCACCAGGACCAGGCACACCTTCAGCGAAACGTCGAAGATGAAGTTGCCCGCCGAGAACGACAGCACGAAGGGGTTGGACGGAGGATTCACCAGGCTGGTGCCCAGGAACACGAAGTTCGTCTGCCGCTCCAAATCGCCGTCGCCGTCGAGGTCCAATTGCAGGTCGAACTTGACCTTGCTCGCGTTGCTGGAAATCCCGATCAAGTAGGTGAAGCTCCCGTTGCCCACGAATCCGCTGACGTCCAGGATGTCCTGGTTGGGCACCGGCGTGATGCCTTGCGGCGCCGCCGAGCCCGTGCCCTGCTGGTTCACCGAAGAGAACACGCCGTCGGTTTCCAGGATCATGCGGAAGGCGTGCAGCGAGAACCAGTTGCCCTGCCCCTGGACGCGGATGCGCAGCAGGTTGGGGCTGGGGCTGTCCACGTAGAAGCCGGGAACGTTGAAGCTGGGTTGGCTCTGCCCCACGTTGACGAACTGCGTCGCAGTGGCCGTCAGGCCGCTGTTGTCACGCACGGTGAGGGTCACGCGGCGCTGACCGGCGCTCTGGAAGGTGACGTTCACGCGCACGCCTGAGGCGTCGTTGAACCCGTCTCCGTTGAAGTCCCATTGGTAGTTGGTGATGAACCCATCAGCGTCGAACGAGCTGCCGGCGTCAAACAGCACGGCCTGGTTCACCTGCGGCGCGCTGGGCGAGAAGCTGAAGCTCGCCACCGGGGGTCGAACGAGCCTGCCCACCTGGATCAGCTGGCTCGTCGTGCTGGACAGCCCGCCGTTGTCCCTGACCGTGAGCCGGATCGTCGCCTGGCCTGCCACGAAGAAGGTCTGCGTCACGCGGCTGCCGCTTGCGTCGGCAAAGCCGTCGCCGTTGAAGTCCCACTCGTAGCTGGTGATGAACCCGTCGGAGTCGAAGGAGCTGCTGGCGTCAAAGAGCACGGCCTGTCCCACGTTGGGCGAGCTGGGACTGGCGGTAAAGCTGGCCACGGGCGCGTTGTTGCTGGGCGCCCCGCCCACCTGGAACGTGGTGAAGGCCGAGGCCACGTCGCCGCCCGCTGCAACGATGCCCTGCACTGCCGCTTGAGCTTGGCCCTGGAATTGCGAGGGGTTGCTGCCCAGGCTGGGAAAGCCCTGGCCAAAGCCCTGCGCCCCCAAGTCCAAGGGCTGCGAGGAGGCGATGATCTGCACGATCTCGGTGCCCGTCGGCGGGGTCACCACCAGGCTGTAGGCGTTGCCTTCGGGCAGCGTGTGTTGTCCGGCCGACACGAAGTTGTTCTGCGCAAAGACGTTGGGGAAAATCTGGGTCAGGCGGCCTTGGGCGTCGATGTCGATCACGTAGACGAAGGCCGGCGCGCTGACCGTGTAGAAGATGCGGATGCGTTCACCCGGTTGATAGACCGGCTTGTCCACCGAAATGCTGGCCTGGATCTGCGGGGTAGGGGGCAAGACCACCACGCCTTGCGGGGCGGGCTGTGCGCCGGCCGCCAAACCGAGGACCATGGCCACCATCAGGGCTGCGAAGGCTGTCAAAGTCACTTTCTTCATACATCCCTCCTTGGGATAGCGATTGTGTGTGCGCGCGTGCATAGCGATCCTTTCTGCTGCTTAGAGTCTGCCGGCGATGTTGCCCGCAATCGCCGTCAAATCCGCTTCCGTCAGGGCCGCTGCCAGCGCCTCGAACAGCTGTTGGGCGACCCGCCCATCGCGATCGAGGGTCGCAAGCGCAGTGTCCAGTAACGTCCCGTCGTTCGCCTGTTTGCCGGACCGCACGTGGTTTTCCAGGACAGTGGCGATGTCGGTGACGGCCGCGTCCACCGCGCTGCGGGGGAAGCCAGGCTCGTTGGTCTGCTGCTGGATCTGGATGCCCGTTAGGTTGAGCAGCGCCTTTACCTCGACGAGCGTCTGCCGCCGCTCCACGACCTCCGCGGCGATGACGTCCATCGGCAGCCCGCGGGCCAGGCCTTCGTCCACCTTGTTGATCAACATCTCCACGGGGATGTCCTCCAACAACGTTTGCCCGATCGACACCAACACGGTCTGTCGGTCCTCGATCGAAGCGCCGCTGGTGGCGATGCGCTGCAGGAAGGCAAGGGCCTGATCCGCCGTCAAGCGGCCGTCGGCGATGCCGCGCAGGAAACCGGCGTTGACGGTGGCCTTGGCCGACGCCGACAGCGGCATGCTTTGGATCAAGTTCGCCACGTCCTCGCTGGAGGCCGCCCACACCCACGGTGCGATCAGCAACACCAACGCAGCCAGCGCGCCCATGCATTTGCCGGTCATGAGGGTTCTCCTTTGTCGCCCACGTACTTCACCGAATTGGTGGAGTCGTAGCTCTTGACGTATTCATCGGCTCTGGGGTCGGGTTTCCATGCCAAACCGTTCACGATAAAGGCGTATTCATAGCGGCCGGGGGCCAGATCCAACCACAAAGACCAGACGCCGTTGCCGTCTCGCTGCAGGTCGGCGGGCTTCCAGCCGTTGAAGTCGCCCACCACTTCCACCTTGACCGCCTCGGGCAAGGCCACGATGAAGGTCACTCCCTGATAAGAATGATCGACAAAGGGCAGCCCCCAGTACCCCCCGATCAAAATCCCCACCAGGAAGGTTGCCAGGGCCGTGCCGAATGCCAACGTCAGCTTCACCCGGGGCAGCAGCGACCACCTCCGGGCGGGGGCGCGGTCGCCGCCGGCTTCCAACCGCCAGCGCACCTTGTCTTCCAGCCCCTCCAGCCGTTTGCCCTCGGCATCCACCATGCGCTGGAACTGATCCTTCAACATGCCTTCAAATTGCCTGTCGTCCATGTTCCAACCCTCCTTCCTGGTCGAGCAAGTGCTTAAGTTCCTGTTTGGCGCGGTGCAGGCGGGTCTTGACGGTGCCTTCGGGGACGCCCAGCACCTGCGCGATGTCCTTGTAATCCAGGTCCGCGTAGAAACGCAGCATCAAGGGCGCCCGGTAGTCGAAGCGCAGCCTGTTCAAGGCTTGGCGCACTGCCTGTTGCAGCTGGTCCTGGGCCACCATGTCCGCCGGGTCGGCGCCCTCGTCTTCAACCCGCTGCACCTGGTCCAGCGGCATCATGAAGCGCGCCCTGCGCAGCTTGTTCTTGCACAGATTGGCCGTCACCGTGAACAACCACGTGGAAAACTTGAGTTTCAGGTTGTAGGTGTGCAGTTTCTCGTACGCGCGGATGAAGGCTTCCTGGGCCGTGTCCTCTGCGTCGGCACCGTTTCTCAACAGGCCGTAGGCGATGCCGAAGACGGCGCGCTTGTAGTTGATCATGATCTGAGCCCACGCCTCCATATCCTGGTTGAGTGACCGTTGGATCAACCTGAGTTCGCTCTCACCCATGTGTTTCCTTTCCCTTACCCACTGACGTACCATATACACCCCTGCCGGGGGGAAGTTTCAAGCGCCCCTTTGCTTGAAGGGGTTTAGCTTAACGGGTAATATGAATGCCAACGTCGTTGCGTTATCATCGCTCCATATTTGAGGTGAAAGGAATGAGTCTACGCAAAGTCAGTAGAGGAAAGTTTGGCAACATCGTCGTCTGGATGCTCATCATCGGGTTTGGGTTGGGCGTGCTGATCATGTTCACGCCCAATCTGTCCAGTTCGTTCAATCAGGCCGGGGTCGCCAACCCGCGCGAAGCCGCCATCGTGGTCAACGGCGAGGAGATATCGCAAACCGAATTCGCGGAAGCGTACAACAACCTGCTTGAGAACTACATCCGCTTCTACCAGCAGTTCGGCCAGAACTTTAACGAACGCCTGATCGGCGCCGAAGGCGCGCACTACCAACTGGAATTGCGCTCGCAAGTGGCCGATCAGCTGATCCGTAACCTGCTCCTCGAGCAGGAGGCCAAGAGCAGGAACGTCAGCGTTCCCGGCAACGAGCTGGACGCATCGGTGGCAACCCAACTGGCCAGCATTCTGGTGCAGAACAACCTGACCGAACAGCGGGCGGACGAGATCCTGCGCGGGCAGAACAGCTCGCTGCGCCAGTTCAAGACCCAGCTCCGCGAGCAGGCGAACCGGCAACTGGTGGAGGAGAAGCTCCAAGGGGCAATCGCCGGAGACCTCACGCCGAGCGACGAGCAGCTGATCCAATACGCGCAGGACAACAAGGCCAACACGGCAACTGATTTGCTGTCAGCGGACAGCGTTGCGCCCAGCGACGAAGAGCTTCTGCAATACTACCAGGACCATCAAGAGAAGTACCTCGAAGTGCGCGCGCGCCACCTCCTGATCAAGGTGGCGGAAACCGCGCCTCAGGAAGAGATCGACGCGGCCAGGCAGAAGATCCAGGACCTCAAGCGACAGCTGGACGAGGGCGCGGATTTCGCCGAGCTTGCCAAGGCCCATTCTCAGGACGAAAGCAATGCGCCCAATGGGGGCGATTTGGGATTCTTCGGCCCGGGCGCCATGGTCAAGCCATTTGAGGAGGCGGCCTTCGCCCTGGAGGTCGGACAGGCGAGCGAACCGGTCCAGACGACGTTCGGCTTTCACCTGATCAAGGTGGAGGAACGCAGGGTCAAGACCTTTGACGACGTCAAGGCCACGATCCAAACGGACCTGGAGCAGGAAAAGCGAGACGCCGCCTTCGATGCCCTGATGGAAAAGGCGAAAGCGGGCGATGCAGAGGCACTCGGCGCCTTGCGCGAGACGATCGAGGAAGGCTATCTCGCACAGGAGCGCAACAAAAAATTCGAGGAATTCATCCAGGAAGTGATCGCCAAAGCCGGCATCGAGATCAAGATGCCGGAGCTTGCGGCCTTTCGCCTGGAAGCGACCGACCCGGACGCGGCGCTCGCCACCTACGAAAAGGCCAAAGCGGACGCCACCAGCAGCGACCCGTATCTGGATTACTACATCGGCCAGCTTTACCAGAAGAAGCATACCGAGATCTCCGATCAATTGAAGGAGCTTCAAGACAAGCAAGAGCGCACGCCCGAGGAGGAGGCGCAACTGCAAGCCCTGACCGAACAGGGGGAAAGCGCCCGCAAGCACGCGGCCCAGAGCCTGCTGAGCGCCGCCCAGAGCGCGAGTTCTTCGGAGCAAAGCTTGTACGAACAGGTGCTCAACCTGGGCGAGGACAGCGCCGGCATACGCTACAGCTACGCGCTGACCATGCTGCAGACCAACAACCGCAGCAGCGCCATCGCCCAATTGACCAAGGCCATCGAGTTGGACGCCACCTTCGTGCCCGCCCTCATCCTCTACGGCGACTTGATGGCCGAGAACGCCAACTTCCTGATCGCCTCGGAGCACTACGAGAAGGCGCTCGCGCAAAGCGACCCGACCAGCCGCAGCGCCCGCGACATCCAATTGAAGCTGGCGCGCGCTTACATGGGGCTGGACCGCTTTGATGACGCCCAGAAGCTGTTCGACCAAGTGCTGGCCGGCGACGCGAAGAACGCCACGGCCCTTGCCGGACTTGGCGACCTGAAGGTGGCACAGCAGGACTATCAGGCAGCCATCGAGTACTTCCAGAAGTCGCTCGACGTGTCGAGCCGTGCGGACGTGCGCGTCAAGCTGGGAAGCGCTTTCCTGGAACTGGGAGATTTGGACAAGGCCCAGGGCGCTTTTGAAGCTGCCCAGAAGAGCTCCCCGTACTTGATTGACCCGTACCGCGGGCTTGGCCAGGTTTATCAAGCCAGGGGCGATGCCGAGCAAGCCCTGGAGCAGTTCCGCCTTGGCTTCCAACGCGCTCAAGGGTATGAGCAGCGCGCCCAGATGGGCGAGTTGGTCGTGTCCCTGGACCCCAACGACCTGACCACGCGCTTCAAGCTGGCCGACATCTACAAGCAGCAGCACGTGTTCCAAAAGTCCATCGAACACTACAACGAAGCGCTGCGCCTCGACCCCAACTCGGCGGCCGCGTATTGGGGTTTGGCCGAATCCTATGAAGGCCGCGCCGAATACGACACCGCCAAGACATATTACAAGTCCGCCCTCACCATCGCCTCCCTCTCCGCAGACGACCGCATCCGTACCTACGAAAGCATCGTCAATGTGGAGGAGAAAATCGTCGGCTTCCAGAATACCCCCGGCCCCGACGGGTTGGACGCCCACTACCAGCTTGCAGCCCTTTACTTGGAGAAGGGCGACACCGACAACGCCAAGGGGCAACTGGACAAGTTGATCGGCTACGACGCCCAGTACCGCATGCAGGACGTAGCGATGCTGAATGGGCGCTTGGAAGAGATCCTGTCCAACAAGCCGGGCGAGGCGGTCGCAGACCAAGGGCGCGACCACATCCAGCCGGGCACCACGCATGACGACTACACCTCCACTCCACCGACCTCCGGCCCGCACTATCCCACCTGGGCGGATTGGGGCATCTACGCCGAGCCCATCCAGAACGAGCTGCAGATCCACAACCTGGAGCACGGCGGCATCGTCATCCAATATCAGCCCGAACTCGATCAAGCCACCCTGGATCAGCTGACCGCACTGGTGCGAGAAATGGGTTCCACGTACAAGAAGCTGATTCTGGCCCCCTATCCGGATCTTGATAGTCCCATTGCGCTGACGGCGTGGACGCGCATCGAGAAGCTGCAGAAGTTCAACGCGGACGCGATCCGGGCCTTTGCAGGCGAATACATCGACAAGGCGCCTGAGAAACTGAGCTACGACGGCACCGAATGGTGGCTGGCAGAGACGACGCCGGCCCAACCGTCACAGACGCCGTCGCAGGAGATGGGCGACCAATAGCACCATGAGCAAGCGCGCAAAAGAGACCAGCCGCTTCGAAGCGCTGGTCGGGCTGGTGGCGCGGCTGAGGGCGCCCGACGGCTGTCCCTGGGACCGGGTCCAGACGCACGCTTCGCTCAAGGGCGCCCTGCTTGAGGAAGCCTGCGAGGTCATGGTCGAGATCGAGCAGGGCGACGCCGCAGGGCTGCAAGACGAATTGGGAGACCTGCTGCTGCACGTCGTGTTCCATGCGCAGATCGCCGAAGAAGCCGGAGAGTTTGACATCGAGGGCGTCATCGGCGCCGTCGCCGACAAGCTGGTGAGACGCCACCCGCACGTGTTCGGCGATGAACTGGCGCGCACCCCTGAAGAGGTCAAGCAAACCTGGGAGCGAGTGAAGAAGGCGGAGGGGGGCGGGAAGGTCAAGGTCAGCGACCACCTGCCCGCCCTGGTGGCCGCGCGCAAGCTGCAGGAGCGCGCCTCCAACGCCAGACAGCCTCTGCCGCTGGACGTCGATGTAAGCGCCCTGGAGCCCTGGCTGGACGGGCCGCTGGATGCGCAAAGCGCCATCGGCCGCCTGCTCTTTGCGGCAGTGGCCCTGGCCCGCGAGCACGGCGTGGAGCCGGAGTGGGCGCTTGCCAAGACCCTGGCCGACATCCAACGCAATGCGTGACGTGCCGCCGCCTCCCGAAGACACGCTCAGCCTGATGGTGGAAGTGGGAGCAGAGGATATTCATTTTCTGGACAACATCGTCAAGAGCCACGACCACCTGGCCCAGGTGCGGCGAGATTATCGCCTGTTTCAGGGCAGGCCGTGCTATGAGATCATGGTCCCTCCCCAACGCCTGGAAGAGTTGCTGCAGGTGTTGGAGCACCTGAAAAAACTCATCTGGATAGGCCACGTGGCGGTCGCTCCTGCGAGCAAGCGGGGTGAAGCCGAAGGCGATGCGCCGCTGGATGCCGGATGAGCGCTACCCCAGCGTATTCCAAATCCCATGGGCGCAGCTGAAAGCCGAAGGGGTCACGGCAGTGCTGCTGGATCTGGACAACACGCTTGGGCCTTGGGGGGTGCAAACACTGGACCCACAGGTGCTTGAGCTGCTGCGGGCGTTGCG
>DATCIV010000002.1:0-6505 GCA_036507575.1 Candidatus Bipolaricaulota bacterium
GTACACGAGCTCCAGTTCGAGGTGCTGGTGGTGGACAACGGCTCCAGGGACGCGAGCCTGTCCGGCATCGAGCAGGACTTCCCACGCGTGCGGCTGATGCGCAACGTCGAAAACCTGGGGTTTGCCAAGGCCGTCAACCAGGGCATCCGCGCCAGCGCAGGGCGATACGTCCTGCTGCTCAACCCCGACGCGATGCTGCTGGGCGAAGAACTCCAGCAGTGGGTCCGCTACCTGGAGCAGCACCCCCAGGTGGGGATCTCGGGGCCGAAGGTGTACGACGATGAGGCCAAGCGCAGCGTCCAGCTTTCCTGCCGCGCCTTCCCGTCGTTTTGGAACTACCTGTTCAGCCGCTATTCGCCCCTGACCCGCCTCTTCCCCAACAACCGCTTCTCGCGCCGCTTCCTGATGAGCGATTTGGATCGCCATCAGGTCAGCACGGTGGACTGGGTCTCCGGTTGCTGCATGCTGCTGCGCCGGGAGACGCTGGACCGGATCGGCCTGCTCGACGAAGGCTACCCCCTGTTCTTCGAGGACGTGGACCTGTGCTTTCGGGCGCACCAGGCGGGGTGGCAGGTGGTGTATTACCCCGCCATGGCCGTGGCTCACCACGTGGGCGCCACGCGGGAGAAGGCCCCTGTGCGCACGCTGGTGGAGCGCCACCGCAGCCTGTGGCGTTACTATCGCAAGTTTCGCCGGGGCTTCTTCGCGGTGGACGGCCTGATCTTCCTGGGGATTGGGGTTCGGCTTGCCTTCCTCCTGTTGCTCCACGGGGTCAGGCGAAGCGCCCCGCTGTGGATGGATCTGGCGTTGATCCAAGCCTCGATCGCGCTTGCCTATCTGGTGCGCAGCGCCTGGGTGTTCCCCTGGTTCGAGCGCGCGATCCAGTCCTACCTGGAGATCTGGGTGTGGTACAGCGCCATCCAAGTGTTGCTGCTGTACGTGTTTGACCTGTACCACCTGGCGCGCTCGCGCTATGAGGATTACTTGGACGTGCTGCCCAGGGTGTTCAAGGCCGTTTCGACCGGGGCGCTGCTGCTCGTCTTCATCGCTTATTTCATGCGGCAATTCGTGTTCCCGCGCTCGATCGTGATCCTGTCGTGGGCATGCAACATCGCGTTGCTGGCGGGGTGGCGCTGGGGGTGGCTCTACCTCAAGAATCGCGGCAGGCCGACCCAGCGCGTGTTGATTTACGGCTGCGGCCCGTTGGCGATACTGGTGGACGACGAGCTGCGCAGGCGCATGTCCCTGAGCTGCGAGCCCGTGGGGTTCATTCGACCCGCGACGCAGGGGGGGGCAATTGCAGTGGATCCGAACTCGATTGCGGGGGACCTGGGCACGTTGGAGCAGGTCGTGCGGGATCGCAGGGTGGATGAGCTCATCTTCGCGCCCGAGGAGCGCTCGGACGAGGAGCTTGCCAGGGTGCTGGACTCCTGCCGCATGGTGCGGGTGAACACCCGCGTGGCGCCTGAGCTGTTTGAGATCAGCATGGGGGCGGCCTATGTGGGGCTTCACATGCCGCTGTACGACTTCACGGCCTTGCCCGCGGAACATTGGTATCTGAAGTTCAAGCGCGTGCTGGACTTCGCCGTCGGAGGGGCCGCTTTGGTCTTGTTCCTGCCTTTGATGGGCCTGATTGCCGCAGGGGTGCGGCTTGGTTCGCCGGGGCCCGCGCTGTTTCGCCAGCAGCGCGTTGGGTGGCGCGGAAAAGAGTTCACCCTCTGCAAGTTTCGCAGCATGCGCGGGTTGTCGGGCAAGGTGGAGCAGGACGAGGACCTGAGCCGCATGACGCCGTTTGGGCGTTTCCTGCGCTTGACGCGGCTGGATGAGCTGCCCCAGCTGTTCAACGTGCTGAAAGGGGACATGTCCCTGGTCGGCCCGCGGGCGGAGTGGGTGGTGCTGGCGCGCGAGATGGAAAAGGCCATCCCCTTCTTCGAGCAGCGCTACGCGGTGCGTCCGGGCATGACGGGCTGGGCTCAGGTGGAGTTCAAGTACACGACCTCGGTGGCGGACTACCGCAAGAAGCTGCAATACGATCTGTATTACGTGAAGAACATGTCGTTGGCCCTGGACCTTAAAATCCTGATCAAGACGCTGTGGGTGGTGGTCACTGGCAAGGGCGCGCGCTGAGCTTTACTCTCTGTCAAAGTTCAGGGATACTGGGCAACCTTCATGTAAGGCGTGAGCGGAAAGGATTGGGGCATGAAACGTTTGGCAATGGTGTTGCTGGTCGTATGCGTCTGGGGTAGCGGGGTTCAAGCGCAGTACGCGTTCTCGGCGGGTCCAAGCGCGTGGGGGGCTTGGGATGGCGCGGGGTTGATCGGGATGGCCGCGCAGATGGAGTATCGCGGGTTGGGCTTGGAGGCGTTCTTGGGCATCGGCACCAACCGCGTGCAGGGCTGGGGGCTGTGGCCGCGGGTTTATCTGAACGACGAGGTCTGGAGGCCCTTGGGTGAACTGGCCTTGATTCAGATCACGGAAACCGAAATCAGCGTCGACCCCCAACGGGGATTGGTCAAAAACGCGTACACGTGGCAGTTCATGGGGCTTGGCCTGGGGGTCGCTTATCTCCAAGAGGATCGGTCACTGCGTGTCACGGCCGGCATCGGCGTCAACGGCGGCCAGTGCCTGATTTGCACCATGCAGGGCTACGTGGCGCTTGGCATCGGTTTTTCGTTCTAGCGGGGTAGAGGCGCAGACCTGGGTCCACCATCCACTCAACCCAGCAGCACCACGGTCACGCCGTCCCCGCCCTCGGCCGGGGGAGCGGAGCGAGTCTCCTTCACCCAAGGCAGCGTTTTCAAGTGATCGCGGATGGCGCGGCGCAGGGCGCCGGTGCCCTTGCCGTGCAGGATGAACCCTTGTTCGCGCCCCGCCAGCAGCAACTGGTTGAGGTACTGGTCCACCAGTTCAAGGGTCTCCATCACGGTCAAGCCGCGCACGTTGAGCTCCATGGGCGGGGTCGGGGTGGAGTGCACTTTGATGCTGGTCAAGCGCTTTGAGGTGGGCTTGGCGGGCGCTTGGGCCAGCCTCAGGTCCTCGAGCCTGGTCCACACGCGCAGGCCGTCCACCGCCAGTTGGATGCGGTCCTGCGTCACGATCTCCAGCACGCGCGCGAGCTTGCGGAAACCCTTCACGTGCACGGTTTGTCCGACCTGCACCTGCTCGAGTGACCCAAAGCTGGGACTCTCCTGGCCCAAAGCTTGGCGGGCTTGGGTGACCTGCTGGCTGGAGACCACCACCTGGCGCAGGCTCTGCTTGAGGGAGGCTTCTTCCTGGCGGTGGCGCAAGTGGAGCGCTTCTTCCAGGGTTTGACGGGCCTGCTTGAGCTCTGCTTCCAGGCGCTGGGTCTCCTCGCTGAGGGCCTGCTTGTGCTCCCGCTCGAGTTGGATGAGCTTCTCTTGGTAGCGCTTCACCTGGGCTTCCAGGCCCTCCTTGGCCTGTCGGAACGCCTGGCGTTCCTGGTCGAGGGCGGCGTGCTCGGCCTGGAGCTGCTGGATCACGTCCTCGGTGCGCACCTCGCCCTGCGACAGATGGCCCTTGGCCGCGTCGATGAGGCGTTGGCTCAAGCCCAGGCGCTTGGCGATCAGGAAGGCGTTGCTCGAGCCGGGCACCCCTTCCAGCAGGCGGTAGGTGGGGGCCAGCGTCTCCAAGTCGAACTCTACTGAGGCGTTCTTGAGGCGCGGGTGGCTGTAGGCGAAGCGCTTGAGCGCGCTGTAGTGGGTGGTCACCAGCAAGCGCGCGGGCATGGCAAGCAGCGCTTGCAGCAGGGCGATGGCCAGGGCAGTGCCCTCCTGCGGGTCGGTGCCGGCGCCCACTTCATCGAGCAGGATGAGTGACAGGCACTCGCCGTGCTGATGCACGTCGCCCAGGATGGACACGATGTTGCGCAGGTGCGAGGAGAAGGTCGATAGGTTTTGCTCGATGGACTGCGCGTCGCCGATGTCGCTTCGCACCTGTTCGAAGAGGGACAGCTGCGTGCCCTCGTCCGCCGGGATGGGGATGGCGCATTGGGCCATCAGCGTGAGCAGCCCCACGGTCTTGAGCGCGATGGTCTTGCCGCCGGTGTTGGGGCCGGTGATCACCATCCCCTGGTGCGGCTGGCCAAGCGACAAGTCGAGCGGGACGACGGTCTTGGGGTTGAGCAAGGGGTGGCGGGCGTTCATCAGCCGCAGCGTGCCCTGGGTGTTCAGGCTGGGGATGCGGGCGTTGGCCTTGAGGGCGTACTGGGCGCGGGCATAGAGGCAGTCAATCCAGGCGTAGACCTTCAGCGACCGCAGGATTTTCTCGGATTCCTCCCGCAGCTTGTCGGTCAGCGCCTGCAGCACGCGCAGCTTCTCGTCGCGGATCTCGCCTTCCAGCTCGCGGATCAGGTTGTTCTCGCTCACCACCGAGGTGGGCTCCAGAAACAGCGTCTGGCCGCTGCCTGAGCTGTCCTGCACGATCCCATCCAGCTGGTTCCTCAGGTGGCTTTTCACCGGGATGACCAGCCGGCCGCCCCGCCGGGTGATGACGGCCTCCTGCACGATGCTGCTTGCGGAGCTCAACAGCCCTTCCAGTCTCTTGCGCGCGCGCCCTTCGGCGCTACGGCAGCGCTTGGTGAGCTGGCGCAGCTCCGGCGAGGCGTCGTCGCGGATCTCGCCCTTGTCGCTGACGCTGCGGCGGATGAAGCTTTCCAGCGCCGGGAAGCTCTCCAGGGTCTGGCCGAGCTTCTTGAGCAGATCCCCCTCTTCCAGCGCCGCGATGCGGTCTTTGAGCGTGCGCATGACTTCGAGCGCGCTCTGTACGGGCAGGAAATCCTCCGGGGCGACGGTGGTGGCCTGACCCGCGTGCTGCAGGATGTCCTCGATGTTGGGCAGGTAGTTGACGTGGAAGCCCTGCGTGCGCACGGCCTGGATGCAATCGCGCACGCGGGCGTACTCGGCCTCGATGCCGGCGCGATCGGAGTGCGGTTGCAGCTTGCCCACCGCCGCCTGGCCGAGCGGCGAGGCGGCGTGTTGCTGTACCACCTTGAGCGCCTTGTCCAGCTCCAGGTCGCGGCGCGTGCGCTCGTTCAACAGGTTCATCATGCTTTCAGTTTAATCCCAACGGTCGGTAACTCAAGTGCAGAACCTGCCACGCGCGGCAGGCGGCGCTTGAGTCCTTCAGATGATGTCTCCGAGGGCGAGCGTGGGGTGGCCCTCTGTTTCTCAAAGCACACCCATGGCTCCTGCGCGCGTGTTGGCCTATTACCCTCCGGAAGCGGACAAGCGTCGTTGTCCGGGCGGGTGGCAACGCCTAGTCTATGAATCTGGAACGTAGAGTAGTTCAATGGGTTTTCAAGGAACAGAGCGGAGGGTTGATCGTTCATGAATGTTTGTGCCAAACGCCTGTGGGCAGCTTTGGTTTGTTTGGGGTTGTTTTCCATCGGCCTGCACGCACAGCAGGGCGCACAAGTCCTCACCCAGGACGAAAGCACCAAGCTCCAATCCTGGATCAGCCAGGATGGCGTGTTCATCGCTTACGTAGGCGACAAGGCCGAGAATCAATGTGCTCCCTTGGAGTTGCAGGATCAAGAGATCTTCCTGCTGGACGTGGTCAACCACGAGACGCAGCGCCTGACCACAAACGAGGTGCAGGACACCGATCCTTCGGTGAGCGTTGGCGGAGAGCTGGTCGCGTTTTCCCGCGAGCTGGAAGCCGGGACGTTCGCGGTGTTCCTGTACGACGTAGCGGCGGAACGAGAACGCCAGCTGTCGGGACTGGAAGCGGTGCAGACCGGCTCTGCCACGATCAGCGCCCTTCATCCCATGATCAGCGTCGACGGCTCGGCCGTCGTCTACGAGCAGAACGGGGACATTTTCATCACCGGCACGGTCGAAACCGACGAATCCCAGGAGCCGGTCAACCTCACCAACAGCCCCAATGTGCAAGACCAATTCCCGGCCCTCAGCGAGGACGGCGGGCAAATCGTCTTCTCCTCGAGCGGGGATTACTTGGGAGCCAACGCCACCGGCGACGAGGAGATATTCATGATCTCCGCGCTGGGCAACAACCTGAGGCAGCTCACCCACAACGAGGTTGCCGACGCCCATCCCTGGATCAGCGCGGATGGAGCCATGGTGGCTTTCGAGCGCGCGGTGGCCGGACCGGCCGGACCTCAAGTGGACGTGTTTCTGGTTCCCTCCAGCGGCACTGGCTTTGAGACCAACTTGACCAACAGCAGCACCATGGACGAGCATTTTCCCACCCTCAGCGCCGATGGCAGTGTGGTGGCTTTTGAGGTCCAGGTGGGGGATACCGTGCAGTACGCCAAGATGAAGCGCGACGGCACGGAATTGGTCACTTTGTCATCCACGCCTTCCTCCCCCCTGGATCGCGTCAGCATCACCTTGACGGGGGATGGAGCCAGCGCGGTCTTCTCCTCGCTCAACGGATCGTTAGGCTGCCGTCAGGTGTTCCTGGGCGGAGAGCTGCCGAACGTCGCTCCATTGGCCAACGGCGGCGGAGATCAGACGGTGGCCGTAGG
>DATCIV010000003.1:0-2370 GCA_036507575.1 Candidatus Bipolaricaulota bacterium
GCCGCGGTCCAGATCGCCCACTGCGGCAGCAGGCCGCTGACGCGCAGGCCTCCGATCCAGCCGACCAGCAGGGCGATCAGGGTTACCACAGCCAGGAGCAATTCGTCGTTGAGGCGAAACCATCGGTGCATGGCGCGGCCATTGTGTCGCATCCACCAGGTGGCTCGCAACCTGCGCCGCGTGGTCGCAACCTGCGCCCTGTCCTTCACGGCCCTGATGAAGGTCAAGCGCCGGGCTGATAGAGGTCATGCCCTTTCGGACGGGAATGTCGTTCAATGAAGGCAGACGTCGTGCCACGACGCGAGGAGGTGAGCGATGAAGCGCATCCTGGTAGCCGTAGATGAGGACAGACAAGCAACCCACGTCATCCGGGCCGCTGGGCAGCTGGCAAAAGCCATGCAGGCGACCGTGGTGGTGTGCCACGTGATGCCCGAGCGCGTCTATCGCCAGATCCAGGAACAGCAAATCCAGGGAGCGGCCCCCGGCGATTGGTTTTCCAACGCCTTTGCCCTTGACTTTTACTTCAAGGAACAGTCGAACCTGGCTCAGGCGTTGACCGCGCGCCGCTTCACCTACGACCAAGCCGAGCGCCACGCGCGATGTTTGGCGCAACAGGCGGCCGAACCGCTGGATGAAGGGGGCCTCATGTACGAGACCAAGGGCCTGGTGGGCGATCCGGCGCACGAGATCGTCACCCTGGCCAAACGGGTCAAAGCGGACGTGATCGTGATAGGGTTTGAAGCGTTGCGCGGCCTGGGCAAGCTGCGGGCGCTGGGCAGCACGTCCCGAGAGGTGATGGAAAACGCCCCCTGTCCCGTGTTGGTGGTGCCGGCGGAGCTTGGCTGCAAAAACGGGGCAAAGGAGGGGCGGCACGAACCCCAGGCGCAGCCACTGTAAAGGTCACGGCCGGGTTTCTCCAGCTGAAGCGCTACGCCTGTGGTTTTGGCTTTAGAGCGATCCGTTTCTTGCGATCCACGGCCCTGGTCATCTCGCTCAGGGTGCTCTCCTGCAGGTAGCGCTTGATCTTCTCGCGCAGCGGCTTGAACTCATCGTGCAACGGACACGGCGTCTGGCTGTTGCAGCGCGCGAGGCCCACCGCACACTCGTCCAAATCTTCGACGCCGTCGATCAGCTTCTTGATGTGATAGAGCGAGATAGCTTCGGGGGCCTTGAGCAGCTGGAAGCCGCCGTTGGGCCCCTTGGCCGAGGACAGCAGTTTCTGTCGGGTCAGGGTTTGCAGGATCTTGCTGAGGAAATACAAAGGCATTTCCTCGGCGTTGGCGATCTCCTTGGCCAGGCAGCGTTTTCCCCGATGCCGGGCCAGGTAGGTCAAGGCCCGGATGGCGTACTCACATTCCTTCGAGTAGATCATAGCCTCCTCTTCACCGGATTTACCGATCCTTTTTTCCAGAATATGGCATATCTCCACCCCCAAGTCAAGCGCGAGGCGCTTCCGGCGTCAGGTTTGACCTGTATCAACCCCGCACTTGACCCAGATCATCGCGCGCAAGGGTGAATTGAGTCATGGTGGAAGGCAAAGGGTTGTAAGGTGTCCAAGAGGAGTTGCATACGTTTTTTTCAAGAACGTGCCAATATGCGATCCGCGGCCTGCTGGAGCTGTCCCGCCAGCCGCAAGGGCGCCCGTGCACCATCTACCAGATCTGCCGCCGCCAGCGCGTGCCGCCCGCGACGCTGAGCAAGGTGTTTCAACAGCTTGCCAGAGCGGGCCTGCTCGGCTCGAGCCCCGGCCGGCAGGGAGGATATTGGCTGCGGCAGCCGGGGGCGCGCATCAGCCTGCAGGATATCAAGTTTGCGGTGGACGGGGAGTCGAGCAACGGGTGCCGCTGGTTCCCCGCCGGCTGCTCCCCCGCTGCGCCCTGCCCCCATCACGCCAAATGGCGCTCGCTGGACGAGGAAATAGAACGCTACCTCAGGACGACCACGTTGATGGATCTGGCCGGCGCGCCGTGAGCTGACCCTATCCAACTGTACCTCTCTTATCCTCATGAAGCCTGAAAAACCGTCCGGCGCCGGAGGGGCTTGACAAAGCGATAAAAGGAGTTTAATATCTGAAATAGACTACTCGCTTCGAGGAGGACACCATGACTGCGCTGACGTTGCAGTCCATCGGGACCCATTCCCCCCGCCCAGGCGGCCCATCCACTTCGTCGCCGCACACTCCCTGCGGCAAGGCGTGCGCGCCCGCCGAAAAGGCATGCGCGGGGGAGTGCTCTTGGCTGTTCGCCGGGTCGCCCCGGCAGGTGCACGACCAGTTGCGCCAAGCCAGCCGCACGGTGAGGTATCGCACGGATCAGTTGCTGTTTCATGAAGGGGAGCCGGGCTTTGGCCTCTATCTGATTTGCGCGGGCA
>DATCIV010000004.1:0-6646 GCA_036507575.1 Candidatus Bipolaricaulota bacterium
CTTCGGCGACCCGACCGTCATCGCGGTGCTGGACGCCGACGCCGACCTACTGTTGGACGACGACGAGATCCGCACCGCCATCGATTACTGGGTCACCGGCAAGCCCGTGCCCAACACCGGCGGCAAGCTCATCGACGACAAGATGATCAAGGTGCTGATCAACCTGTGGATCAAAGGCGAGCCCATTTCGCAAGCGCAAGCAGGCCAATAAAGCCACGTTTCACCCTCACGAAGGTGTGTAGGGGCGAACGGCCGTTCGCCCCTACACTTCATGGAAAGGAGAACGTTCCATGAAATCCCTGCTGAAAAAACTCAAGATCAAGACGACGAACCCCGGCACGTGCGCCGGATCTCAATGGTTGAAAGACGTCGGCGCCAAACCGTTGGTTTCCACTAACCCGACCACGGGCAAGCCGATCGCCAGCGTCCTGCAGACCACGCCGAAACAATACGAAGCGGTCGTCAAATCCGCGCAAATCGCCTTCATGAAATGGCAACAGACGCCCGCGCCCAAGCGCGGCGAGGTGGTGCGTCAGCTGGGGATGGCGCTGCGGCAGTACAAGGAACCCTTGGGCGATCTGGTCTCGCTGGAGATGGGCAAGATCCGCGCCGAAGGTCACGGCGAAGTCCAGGAGATGATCGACATCTGCGACTTCGCCGTGGGCCTGTCCCGCCAGCTCTACGGCTTGACCATCGCCTCCGAGCGCCCCCAGCACCGCATGCTCGAGCAGTGGCACCCGCTGGGCCCCATCGGCGTGATCACGGCTTTCAACTTCCCCGTGGCCGTCTGGTCCTGGAACGCGGCCATCGCCGCCGTCTGCGGGGACCCCGTGGTCTGGAAGCCTTCCTCGCTGACCCCGCTGACGGCCGTCGCGGTGCAGCATATCGCCAACCGCGTGCTGGACGACCACGGCCTGAGCGGCGCCTTCAGCCTGGTGGTGGGCGCAGGCATTGGCGATCGGATGATCAACGACCCTCGCTTGCCCTTGATCTCGTTCACGGGCTCGACCGTGGTGGGTCGGCGCGTGGCGCACACCGTGGCCGGGCGCCTGGGGCGCACGATCCTGGAGCTTGGCGGCAACAACGCCATCGTGGTCGAGCCCGACGCCGACCTGGAGCTGGCAAGCCGCGCCATCCTGTTCGCCGCGGTGGGGACCGCGGGCCAGCGCTGCACCACGGCGCGCCGCCTGCTGGTGCACAAGGACGTCTCCTCCGCGCTGCTTGGGCGCCTGCTGACCGCTTACAAGCAGGTGCCCGTCGGAGATCCCCTCCAAAGCAAGACGCTGATGGGCCCGCTGGTCAGCGCCCAGGCCGTGGAGGACATGGAAAAGGCGCTCAAGCAGGCCAAAGCCCAGGGCGGCCATGTGCTCTGCGGCGGCCGGCGCTTGAAAAACCTGGGGCCCCAGTTCGTCTCCCCGGCCATCGTGAAGATGCCAAGACAAACGGCCATCGTGAAGGAAGAAACCTTCGCCCCCATCCTCTACGTGCTGGAGTACGGGACCTTGGAGCAGGCCATCGCCATGCACAACGACGTGCCGCAGGGGCTGTCCAGCGCCATCTTCACCGACAGCGTGCGCGGGGCCGAGCGTTTCCTGTCGTGCGTGGGCTCGGATTGCGGCATCGCCAACGTGAACATCGGCACCTCGGGCGCCGAGATCGGCGGCGCGTTCGGCGGGGAAAAGGAAACCGGCGGCGGGCGCGAATCGGGGTCGGACGCTTGGAAAGCGTACATGCGCCGCCAGACCAACACGATCAACTGGTCGAAAGAGCTGCCGCTGGCCCAAGGCATCCGCTTCGGCAGAGATTAATTCAATCGCCCTCGATGTAGGGGCGAACCGATGTGTTCGCCCTAGGGGCAGACACGCAGGTCTGCCCCTACGAAAGGCACCCTTCCAACGTTGAACTCCCTTGCCGCGTTCGGTACCCTGTGGGCATCTCAGTGCAACTTGCTGTCGTACCCATGAGGGGGCTCATGTCCGCATCCCTTGATCCCAAGCTGGCGCACATCCTGCAGTGCGAGCTGGAGCGCCAACGGCATTCCTTGGAGTTGATCGCCTCAGAAAACTTCACCTCGCAAGCGGTGCTTGCCGTACAAGGCTCCGTGCTGACCAACAAGTACGCCGAAGGCTATCCCGGCAAGCGCTACTACGGCGGTTGCCAGTTCGTGGATCAAGCCGAGGAGCTGGCCCGGGAGCGGGCCAAGATGTTGTTCGGCGCCGAGCACGCCAACGTGCAGCCCCACGCCGGCTCTCCGGCGAACCTGGCCGCGTACCTGGCCGTCATGCAGCCCGGCGACGTGTTGATGGGCCTGAAGCTCAGCCACGGCGGTCACCTGACCCACGGCCATCCGGTCAACTTCTCGGGCAAGCTCTTTCGCGTGGTGCACTACACGGTCGAGCGCGACAGCGAGCGCATCGATTACGATCAAGTGCAGCAGCTGGCCCTGGAGCACAAGCCCAAGGTCATCGTCTCCGGCGCAAGCGCGTATCCGAGGGTGATTGACTTCAAGCGATTCGAGCAGATCGCCTCGCAGGTGGGCGCCGTTCACGTGTGCGACATGGCCCACATCGCCGGCTTGGTCGCCGCAGGCCTTCATCCCTCCCCGGTGCCCCACGCCGGCATCGTCACCACCACCACGCACAAGACGCTGCGCGGCCCGCGCGGCGGCGCCATCCTGTGCCGCCAGGAGCACGCGCAGGCCGTCGACAAAGCCGTGTTCCCCGGCATGCAGGGCGGACCGCTGATGCAGGCCGTCGCCGCCAAAGCGCAGGCGTTTTACGAGGCCATGCAGCCGGAGTTCAAAACCTATCAGCACCAGACCGCCAAGAACGCCAAAGCCCTGGCGCACGCGCTGCAGGAGCGCGGCTTTCGCCTGGTCTCCGGCGGCACGGACAACCACTTGATGCTGGTGGACCTCACCCCCAAGCAGGTGAGCGGAGCGCAAGCGGAAGCGCAGTTGGAGGAGGTGGGGATCACGACCAACAAGAACGCCATCCCTTTCGATCCATCCCCGCCCACCGTCACCAGCGGGCTGCGCCTGGGGACCCCGGCCATCACCAGCCGGGGGATGAAAGAGCTTCAAATGGAGGAGATCGCGGAGTTGATCGCCTTGGTCATCGAGAACGTAGGGAAGAAAACGGAAAACGCCGCTAAGCAAGAAGCCATCAAGCGGGTGTACGCGCTGTGCGAGCGGTTTCCGCTGTACCCGCAACTGGCCTATGAAGCGGCGGTGGCATAAAGCGAAAGCCGTTTCGCGCTAGCGCTTGCGCACGTCCAACTTCAGGGAATTCCCCGAGGGCTTGTTGTTGTTGGCCTTCTCGTGCCTTCGGCGCAGGAACGTGGGGATGTCCAGGTCCGCCTTCTCCTGCTTGAGGATCTCCATCTGCACGGACTCCACCGCGCTGGGCAACTCCTCTTCGTGCGCCTCGGGCTTGTTCTCGCGAAAGCCGGTGGCAATCACGGTCAATCGCACCTTGTCCCCGAAGTCGTCGTAGAGGGTGGTCCCGAAGAAGATGTCGGCCTGCTCGGAGACCGCTTCGCGGATCAGGGTGGCCGCCTCGGTGACCTCCTCCAGCGTCAGGTCGTTGCCGCCGCAGATGTTCATGATCACGCGCTGCGCGCCTTGGATGGAATACTCCAGCAGCGGGCTGCCGATGGCGTTGCGGGCCGCTTCCTTGGTGCGCCCCTCCCCGCCGCCCTCGCCGATGCCCATGATGGCCGTGCCCGCGCCGCGCATGGTGGCCTCGATGTCGGCAAAATCCAGGTTGATCAAGCCGGGCATGGTGATCAGGTCGGAGATGCCCTGCACGCCTTGGCGCAGCACCTCGTCGGCAAGCTCAAAGGCTTCGCGCAGCGGAATGCCGGGCGGGGCGATCTTGAGCAACCGGTCGTTGGGGATCTCGATCAGGGTATCCACGTGCTTCTTCAGCTCTTCGATGCCTTCCTTGGCCCGCTGGGCCCGCGCCTTTCCCTCGAAATGGAAGGGGCGGGTGACGATGGCCACGGTGAGGATGTTGGTCTCGCGCGCCAGCTTGGCCACCACCGGGGCCGCGCCGGTGCCCGTGCCGCCGCCCATCCCGGCGGTGATGAAGAGCATGTCCACGTTTTCCAGGAGGTCGGTGATCAGGGCTTCGCTCTCCTCGGCCGCTCTGCGTCCCACTTCCGGCTTGCCCCCCGCGCCCAGCCCCCGCGTCAGCTGGTTGCCCAACTGCAGGGTCTGATGCGCCTGAACGACGGACAGCACCTGCGCGTCCGTGTTCATCGCGATCAGCTCAACGTCTTTGATCTTGGCCCGCATCATGCGGTCGATGGCGTTCCCGCCGCCGCCGCCCACGCCGATGACCTTGATCCTGGCCAGGCCGTTGTGGTGATTCGCCGTACCTTGGAAGCTCACTTGACCTCACCCCCTGAAGAAACGGTTGAGGCGTTCCAGCCAATTCAAAACTCTGGCAAACAAGGAATGTTTGTGCTCGTTGAACGAGCGTCGCCCGATCCGCCCTTCGCGATATTCTTTGGATTCAATGGCGTATTTCAGCAGCCCGATGGCCGTGGCGTAGATGGGGCTTTCCACGATGTCCTTCAACCCGTGGATGCCCTGCGGCGTCTTGCTGCGGCGCACCGGGACGTTGTAACGGTTTTGCACGTACTCGCACAGGTTCTTCAGCATCGCCGTGCCGCCCGTGAGCACCACGCCTGCGGGGATGAGATCCTTGTACCCGGCGTCCTCGATCTCCTCCATCGTCATGTCGAACAACTCCTCCAGGCGCGGCTCGATGATCTTGGCCAGCATGCGCCGGGTGATGGTCTTGCGCTCCTCGCTGATCAGGGAGATCTCGATTTGCTCCTCGCCCGTGATCTCGTTGACCACCGGGGTGCCCTCGTGCGTCTTGATGCGCTCGGCCTCTTCGTAGGGCACCTTCAGCCCCACCGTGATGTCGTTGGTCAGGTGCTCGCCGGCGATGGGCAGCACCTTGGAAAACCAGATGTCTCCGCCGCGGAAGATGGCGATGTCCGTGGTCCCGCCGCCGATGTCCAACAGCGCCACGCCCAACTCGCGCTCGGCGCTGTTGAGCACGGCGTAGCTGGAGGCAAGCGGCTGCAGGATGATCTGCTCGATCTCAAGCCCCAGGTTCTCCACGCAGCGGCGGATGTTGTGGATGGCCGTGACCGAGCCGGTGACGATGTGGACGTCCACCTCCAGCCGCGTGCCCGTCATGCCGATGGGATCGGTGATGCCTTCCTGCCCGTCCACGATGTACTGGCGCGGAATGACGTGGATCATTTCCACGTCGGGCGGAATCTGAACGGCCTGGGCCGTCTCCACCACGCGGCGCACGTCGTCCAGGTTCACCTCGCGACTGGGCCGGTTGATGGAAACCGTTCCCGAGTTGTTGATCGAATTGATGTGTTTGCCCGAGATGCTGGCGTAGACCTTCTTGATCTTGACATCGGCCATGGTCTCGGCGTCCTCGATGGCCCGGCGGATGGAGTTGGTGGTTTCTCCGATGTCCACCACCACGCCCTTTTCCAAACCGCGGGAGGGCACCTTGCCCATGCCCACGATCTCGATCAGGCCGTTTTCAACGCTCCCCACCAGCGCCACCACTTTGGTCGTGCCGATGTCCAACCCTACGATGATCTCCCCCATCTATCCCTCTCACCGCCTCCAGGCGCGTTTCCTAGTGTGTCCCTCCGTAGGTCAGTTCTCCATCGAAACGCAAGTCCAACGTCTCAAAGGGCACTTTCTCCTCCATCAGCGTGGGCCACACCGTCTTCAAGTGCCGCAGCGCGGCGGCGGCATCGCGTATGGGCAGGCGGATGCGCTGGCGCGTAACGGTGTGAAGGTCCACCCCTTGGTCGTAAAAGCGAATCCCCTCCAAGGGAGGGAGGTCACTCAACTCCGATTGCAGGATCAAGCGAACAAGGCGCCACTGCGCCTCGTTTCCCACTTGCGGTCCGCCGCTTGTCATCGTCACAGCGCCCATGCCATCGATGACCATCGTCGTCGTTCCCTCTCCTCTCTGTTGTTCCTGGGAAATAGGAAAGGTTTCCAACAGGTACCCCTCCCCATCGCACCAAGTCAATCCTTGATCGGGGATGTTCACCACCGCAAACGGCTCTCGCTCTTGGAGCTGGATGTGCACGTCGGGGAAACGCCAGGTTATCTGGGCCGATCGTACCCACGGATGCTGCTGTAGGCGCTGTGCCGCGCTTCGAAAATCAGCACCCCAGATCGAATCCCCCGCGCCAAAGTTGATCAGGCGCCGCACATCATCGGTCGTGATCCTCCCACCACCTTCGATGATGACCTTGCGAATACTTAGGAAGTCCCGGAAAAACCCCGTGCCCATCAACAACCCAAGCGTTGCCAAGGCCAGTACCACTAGGATGCCGCGCTTGTTCAATTTAAAACGACCTCAAGCTCCA
Source organism: Candidatus Bipolaricaulota bacterium (assembly GCA_036507575.1). Lineage (GTDB taxonomy): Bacteria > Bipolaricaulota > Bipolaricaulia > RBG-16-55-9 > JAJCYT01 > DATCIV01. The sequence continues at coordinate 6,427 of DATCIV010000004.1, forward strand.
AATGCAACTCGAGGCTGAATTCTTTATACACCTTCTCTCGCACAATGTCAATAAGCGAGAGAACATCAGCGCTCCTTGCCTGCCCTTGGTTGAGAATGAAGTTGGCATGGCAACGCGATACTTGGGCATCGCCTACGGTATAGCCTTTCAAGCCGCTTCTGTCAATGAGCCACCCTGCGCTGCCGGGCGCTTGCGGGGGGTTCTTGAACACGCATCCGGG
>DATCIV010000005.1:0-4727 GCA_036507575.1 Candidatus Bipolaricaulota bacterium
AGGGCGTTCATGCTTCGCCTCTACAAAACGATGACGCGCTCGGTGGACGAGTTTGTGCCGATTCAGCCGCCTCAGGTGGGACTGTACACCTGCGGTCCCACGGTGTACCACTACGCGCACATCGGAAACCTGCGCACGTACGTGTTTGAGGACATCCTGAAGCGCACGCTGGCATTCTGCGGCTTCAAGGTCAGGCACGTCATGAACGTCACGGACGTGGGCCACCTGATCTCCGACGCCGACGAGGGCGAGGACAAGATGGAGCTGGGCGCCAAGCGCGAGGGCCGCAGCGCGTGGGAGCTCGCCGATTTCTACTGGCAGGCCTTTCGCAGCAACCTGGCGGACCTGAACATCCTGGAGCCCGACCTGTGGTGCAAAGCCACCGACCACATCCAGGAGCAGATCGAGCAGATCCAGGCGCTGGAGCGCAAGGGCTTTACCTACGCCATCGCCGACGGCGTGTACTTCGACACCTCCAAGCTCAAAGACTACGGCAAGCTGGCCCGGCTGGACCGCGAGGACTTGAAGGCAGGCGCCCGCATCGAGATGGTGGAGGGCAAGCGCAACCTCACCGATTTTGCCCTGTGGAAGCTCTCCCCAAAGGGTCAAAAGCGCCAGATGGAGTGGGACTCCCCCTGGGGCGTCGGTTTCCCCGGCTGGCACATCGAGTGCTCGGCCATGGCCATGAAGTACCTGGGTGATCGCTTTGACATCCATTGCGGCGGCGTGGACCACATCAAGGTCCATCACACCAACGAGATCGCCCAGGCCGAAGGCGTCACCGGCAAACCCTGGGTGAACTGGTGGATGCACGGCGAGTTCCTCGTGCTGGAAAGCGCCGACAAGATGTCGAAGTCCGCAGAGAATTTCATCACGCTGGACACCGTGAAGGAGCGCGGCATTGATCCGCTGGCGTACCGCTACTTCTGCTTGAACGCCCACTACCGCAAGCAATTGACCTTCAGTTGGGAAGCGCTGCAGGGAGCCGCTTCGGGCTTTGCGCGGCTCAAGCACGCCGTGATCGAGCTCAAAGACAAAGCAGTCGGAACGGGCAAAGCGCATCAAGAGCACCTGGCCACGTTCACCGAGGCAGTGCAAGACGACTTGAACATGCCGCGCGCGCTTGCCGCGATGTGGGGGCTGCTGCGCGACGCGAACGCATCCCCCGCCGACCAATACGCCACGCTGCTTAAGATGGACGGCGTGCTGGGCTTTGGCTTTGAGGCCATGCAGGCCCAAGCGGTGTCCATGGACGACGAGGTGCACGCGCTGCTTGACGAGCGCGAGCGCGCCAGAAAGAACCGCGACTTCAAGGCGGCGGACCGCATCCGCGACGCGCTGCTTGCCAAGGGGCTCGTCATCGAGGACACGCCCCAGGGACCCAAAGTGAAGCAAAAGGCGTGACGGGCATGGCCCTGCACGCCGACGTGCTCTTCCTCAACGGAAACCTCCTCACCCTGGAAGACGCGATGCCCCGCGCCCAGGCGCTTGCCGTCCATCGCGGCAGGATCGCGGCGTTGGGCGGCAACGACGATGTAAAACCCCTCGCCGATGAGCGCACCCGGATCGTGGATCTGGCCGGCAAGACGCTCCTGCCCGGCTTTGTGGACGCCCACACCCACCTGCTGCGCACCGGCATGGAGCGCACGCTGTACGTGGATTTGAACGCCACCCGCTCGTTGGATGACGTGCTGCAACGGGTGCAAGCCGTCGCCTCCCAGCGCGAAGCGGGCCAGTGGATCGTGGGCCGCGGGTGGGACGAAAGCGGTTGGCTTGCAGGCCGCTATCCTGCCAAGGCAGACCTGGACAAGCTCACCCGCAAGCACCCCGTGGCCCTGATCCGAGTCTGCGGCCACATCCTGAGCGTCAACAGCGAGGCGCTCGAGCGCGTGCCCGTCAAAGAGGATCCGTCTACGGTGGACCGCGCACAGGGGTGGCTGCGCGAGGAATCCGCCTGGGGCTTTCTGGATGCCATTGAGCCCAGCTTGGAGCAGCGCGTACAAGCGCTTGAGGCCGGCATTGCGCACGCCCATGCGCTGGGCATCACTTCGATTCACGAAATCGCGGACTCGGCCGCAATCCAGGCATACGGCCATCTGAAACGGCAGGGCGCGCTCACGCTGCGCGTGCGGCTCAACGTGCGACACCAGCTGTTGAATCATCTGATCGAGACAGGCCTGCAAGGCGAGTTCGGCGATGACTTTCTCAATATCGGCGCGCTAAAGCTGTTTTCCGACGGCTCGCTGGGCGCGCGCAACGCCGCGCTCCTTGAGCCGTACGCCGACGATGCCGACAACCCGGGCAAGCTCAACCACGAGCAGCAAGACTTGATCGGCTGGACGCGCAAGGGGCGCGAGGGTGGTTTTCAACTGATGACCCACGCCATCGGCGACCGCGCCATCGAAGCCGTGCTCGAAGCCTATGAGGCCGTGGGCATCGCACCGCAAGACCGCGCCCGCATTGAACACCTCGAGCTGCCCACTGAAAAGCAGCTCGAGCGCATGGCGCGACGCGGCATCATCGCCTCGATGCAGCCGAACTTCGTGCAGTGGAGCGGACCGGGCAAGCTTTATGAAAAACGCCTGGGCAAAGCGCGGGAAGCGCGCATAGATCCGCATCGCCTCGTGCTGGATGCAAAGGTGCCGTTGGCCTTCAGCTCGGACAGCATGCCCGTGGGCCCGCTGTACGGGATGCAGTTGGCGGTCAACGCAGTCCACCCATCCCAGCGCGTCACCGTGCAGGAAGCCGTGCGAGCGTACACACTCGGCGGCGCCTATGCCGGCTTTGCCGAGGAACAAATGGGCAGCCTCAAGGTCGGCAAGTGGGCGGACTTTGTGGCGCTGAACCGCGATCCGCTTCAAGCTTCAACCCAACTGGACCAGCTCAAGGTGGAGCAGACCTATCTGGCTGGACGGCACGTGAAGTAATTCTTCAGAAGAACGCTTGCCATGGCGTGCAGGCTTCACCATAATACGTATTGAATACGTATCTTGGAGGGAGCCATGCACAAGAAGCTCACGATCACGCTGGACGAGCGGGTGTACGATAGATTGCATCGGGTGGTGGGCCGAGGCCAAATCAGCAAGTTCATCGAATCCCTGGTCCGACCTCATGTCATGGACCAGGACCTGGAAGCGGCCTATTGCCAAATGGCCCAGCAAGAGGCCCGCGAAACTGAAGCCCTGCAGTGGGCCGAGGCCGCCATTGGAGATGTCGGCGATGAAACGCGGTGAGGTATGGTGGGTCAGTTTTCAGCCTTCCGTGGGCGGGGAAATCCAAAAGCGAAGGCCCGCTGTGATCGTCAGCAACGATGCCGCCAACAAGTATCTCAACCGCGTTCAAGTGATCCCGCTCACCCGCAACGTAGAACGGCTGTATCCAAGCGAGGCCCAAGTGACATTGAAAGGGAAACTCCATAAGGCGATGGCCGATCAACTCACAACGGTCAGCAAGACGCGCCTGCTCGACCGCGCTGGACACCTGGCAGGAACCGATTTGGAGCAGGTCGAACGCGCAATCAAGGTTCAGTTGGGGTTGATTCCTTGAGCGTCATGACGACGTTGCTTGCCCTGCCAAGAGGGTGTGAGATCCGCTGCCCAGCTTGTGCCCATCGCACGCTGAGCGCCCAGGAGAGCCAGGCGCACAAACAGCACTGGCTGGAAGATCAACTGGCGCCGTGGCAGAACAAGCTGGCTCCCCTGCAAGCGGCGCCTGAACGGCAACGCTGGTCGTATCGCAACAAGGTCTGCCTCTCAACGGCATGGGCACAAGGAAGCTGGCAATTCGGGCTCATCTCGCGCAAGGAGCTGATTCCCATCCCGCACTGCCCGGTGCACGTTGAACCCATCAATCGGGCGATTCAGCGCTTGGCGCATGCCCTTCCACCCGCGCCACAGTTTCCCCTGGCCTACTACCTGCAATCCGGCGCGCAGGCCACTTTGGTCCTAAAAATCAACCAGCTGCCGGACCTGTCTTGGTTGTGCGCTTCGCTGCAAGCAGGGCTTTCAGCGATGGGAATTGAGGGGCTGTGGTTGCACCTGCACCCGTCGGCAGGCAGGCGCGTGGTGGCCAAGAAGGCGTGGCACCTGGTCTGGGGTAGGCCGCGCTCGGTGGACTCAGATGGCTTGGTCTATGGTCCGACGGCCTTTCAACAGTTGATTCCCCCGCTGTATCGCCGCGCCCTGGATCAGGCTGAAGCGTTCCTTGCGCCTTCTGCACGCGACGCGGTGGTGGACCTCTACTGCGGCATCGGCAGCAGCCTCAGGCGTTGGTGCAAATGCGGCGCGTGGATAGTGGGCGTCGAGTTGGACGGGGAGGCAGTGGAGTGCGCCCGGCTCAACGCTCCTGAAGCCGTTGTGTTGCGAGGCCGCTGTGCCGAGCGGATTCCCCAACTCAACGCGTGGTTGGCGGAACAGGGCGGCAAGGAACGATTGCTGTACGCCAACCCGCCGCGCACGGGGTTGGAGCCGGAACTTAAGAACTGGGTCGCGCAGCTGCGCCCCGCGCGCATCGCCTATCTCTCCTGTAGCGCGGGCACGCTGCGGCGGGATTTGGAGGTGCTGGAGCGTGCGGGCTATCGCGTGGAGCAGATCATCCCCTACGACTTCTTCCCCCAGACGCACCACGTGGAAACGCTCGCACTCTTGAATCTCGCCTGATCTAAAGCTGTATAATCACTTCATCTACGCGTCAGGAGAAGGGGGTTGTCGTGGGCTTTTGGCAGGAGT
>DATCIV010000006.1:0-9855 GCA_036507575.1 Candidatus Bipolaricaulota bacterium
GCTCAGTCCGGCCCGCCTTCCGCAGGGTCCACCGTGGAGCAAGCCATCGACCTCAACGCCAACCAGATCATCGATGACGACGAAATGATCAATGCGATTACGCTGTGGGTGTTGGGCACTCCCATCCCCGGCACCGAGCTGCTGGTGGGCGATGACCAGATCCTGGGGCTGATCGAGCAGTGGATCCTGGGCACGCCGATTGAGTAGAGCCCGCAGAAAGATCGTGCTTTAGAAAATGGCCCATAGCAAATAGATGAAAAGCGCGGCCGGCACGGTCGCCGCCACCGTAAAAGGCAGGCCGATGCGGGCGAATTCGATGAAGCCCACCAAGCGGCCGCGCTGGCGCAACTGGCCGATGCCCACGATGTTGGCGGAAGCGCCGATGGGCGTGATGTTGCCGCCCAGGCTTCCGCCGATCAACAGGGCAAAGGACAGCGCTTCGCTGTGGCCGATGGCCGCTCCCAGCCCCAGCGTCACCGGGACCATGGCGGCCAGATAGGGGATGTTGTCCACGAAGGCGGAAACCGCCATCGAGACGATGATCATGGCAACAAACGCCAAGGTGAAGTCGTTGCCCAAAGCGGCGATCAGCCAGTCCTTCAACGCTTCAATCCATCCCATCTCGACCAGTCCGCCCACCAGCACAAAAACGCCCATCAAAAAGACAGCGGAATCCCAGTCCAGACGGCGCACGATCCGCCAAGGGGTGTCCGGGAATCTCTCCCTGTTGCTTTTCCCCAGCAGCCCATACCAGGCGATCCCGGCTATGCCGGCAGCCATGCAAATGATCCCCAGCCACACATCGGCCCCGGCAAGTGACGCCCCAGCCAGCGCCAGGATCATGGCCAGCAGCAGCAAGCCAGGCACCCAGCTGAGGATTTTCTCTTCCGCCACAAACTCCACGCGCTGGTTCAACTTGCGAAACGCCCAGTAGAGCGCGGGCAGCGACGTCAACGCCCCCAATTGGATGGCGAAGAAGATGCTGGGTTTTCCTTCGTAGAAGAAGAAGTCGTTGAAGGAGAAGTTCGCAAAGCGGGCGAAGATCAAACTGGCCGGGTCGCCGATCAACGTGGCCGTCCCTTGCAGGTTGGAGGAGATGGTGACGCCGATGATGAGGGGCGCCGGGTTCACCTTGAGCTTCTCCGCAAGCGCAAACGCGATGGGAGCAACGATGAGCACGACGGCCACGTTCTCCACCGCGATGGACACCACGCCCGAAAACAAACAGACCTTCACCATCGCCCAGCAGGCGTTGCGCGAGCGGTTGACCAGGCGCTCGGCGATGTAGTGCGGCACGCGCGACCAGATGAACAAATCCGCCAACAGCAACGTGCCCACGAAGATGCCCATCACCTTCCAGCTGATGAGCGATTCCTGACCCGCGCTCCCCAGAAAGGCCAGTTGCGGCGAGACCACGCCGCCGAGCATCAAGGCGAGCGCCCCGCCGCCGGCGACCCAAGAACGGTGCCGAGGCAGGACGACGAACAGCGCGTACGCCGCCAAAAATACGGACAACGCAATCCAGGCTTGCATATAGTGATTATCTGCGCATTGTTAAGAGGGTAATCATGCTCAAAAGAACAGGTAGAAGATGCCCATCGTGAGCAGAAAATCCATCTGCGAGGAGGCGTAGGTTTCGGTCACCACTTGCAGGGGTTCGGGTTTGTCCGGGGGCACGGGCTCGGGGCTGGGATAGCGGTTCGTGCTGACCGTTTGCGCGTAGACCAGCGACAGCTCCACGTGGAGCGCCACATTGGGCGACCAGCGCCAGACCAGACCACCGGAAGCCTCCAGCGCCAGCGTTGAGCTGAGGCTCTCATACATGGGCAGCGGTGGCATGATGTCCTTGGCGTCGTTCGAGCCAGTCAATGGGTCCTTCATAATATAAGGCGGGTTCTTTGACGCAAATTGCAAATGGATCCCCCGCCCTGCCAGATACAGATCCAGCGGCTGGTCCTGGGTGAGTTGGTAGCGCAGTCCGCCGGACCACAAGGTGGTGCTGTTCACATTCCAGACGTCGCGATAGCTGGAGAACCATCCTCCAACTTCCAGCACCAGCGTGGGGTTGAGCCAGTATTCCAGCACGGCGGCTGAACCCAGAGTGGGATCCACCCTGGGGTAGACGATGGACATCAGCATCGAGGGCGTATAGCGCACGCCGATGCCCCAGGCGGGTTGAGGCTCCACATTGTCCTGCGAAAGCGCCGGCAGCGCGAACCCGGCGACCAGTAGAAGCGTTGGCAAAGCCCGTTTGTGCATAAACCCCTCCCGACCTCCTGCACGTGAAACGGCATAAGGAGGTCGCCGCGATTATACCCGGCAGAAGGGAAAAAGGGACCACAGCAAAGATGACGCACCGTGCTATACTTCCTTTCATGGTGCCGACGGCGTTAAGAAGGTCCCGTCGGTCGTCATTCCGGACGCGCCTTGAGCGCGATCCGGAATCCAGAAAGTCTTTATGCCTCTGGATCCCTGCTTTCGCAGGGATGACGGCCAGTGGCAATAGGAAGCCAAACTTAACGCTGCCACTGACGGATGGTATGAATACGATGTCATTGAGAAAATCACGCTTGGCCCTGTTCATCCTCTTGATCGTGGTGGCGCTTACGTGCGATTCCAGAACCGAGGCTGAGCGTGTGTTGATCGTCGATGCGGGCAGCCCGGTCGAGGAGGACGGCGATGGCGACCTGGTCTTTCGGACCATCACCGCGGCGGTGGAGAGCGCCGTCGCCGGCGACCGCATCTCCGTTGCGCCCGGACGATACGACCGAGCCTTGGGCGAGCGTTTTCCCATCTCCATCCAGAGCAATTTGATGCTGGAAGGCGCAGGTCCAAGCCAAACCGTGATCAGCGCCGATGGAGCGCTTTCGGCGCTGAGGATTCAACGGGCCTCGGTGGTCGTTACGGGGTTCAGCGTGCAAGGGGCTGCAGGGCTCGAAGCGTCCGCCGTTGTGGTGACGGGCGATGTGGGGCAAGTGCAAATCAGCGGAAACGTCGTTCAGGATGTCACCGCGCCCGCGGGTGCCTACGCCTTTGGGATTCGCGTCTACCGGGTGAACAAAGGCCGCGTCGTGGTGGCGAACAACGCGGTGCAGCGCGTGGCCGGCAACGGGATCTCCGTGGGCCACTCCGGCGCCGATGTCGAAGTGCTTGACAACCGCGTGAGTGAGATCACCCAAGGGACGTACGATGGTGTGGCGTATTCGGTGGGCATTGCGATCAACGCGTCCACGGGCGCTTTGGTCCGGGGCAACGATGTTTCAAGGGCGACGGTGGGCATTGGGCTCACCGGCTCGACCGGCAACACGGTCCAAGGAAATCGCGTCTACGACAACCTGCAGCAGGAAACCATCACCCATATCTTGTTGACCGTTGCCGGCATCAGCGTCACCGTCCCCGGCTGTGGCATCCTGGTGGCGCTTGGGTCGCACGGAAACGCCATTCTGGAAAACGAGTTGATGGGAAACGGCACGGGCGTGCTCGTCCAGCAATCCGATGAAAACGTGATCGCCCGGAACGTGGTGAAGGCCAATCAAGCGACGAGCTTCACCCTGCTTGGCGAGACGGCGCACGGCGCCGGGGTGGTGATCACGCTCAGCAACCGCAACCGGGTCGTCGAAAACGTGATTGCAGGAAACGGGGACACGGGCATCATCATCAGGGACGGCGGGTTGAACCTCATCAGCGGCAATAACATCACGGGTCATCAAGGGAGCGGTGTCCTGAGTTACAGCGGGGTGCGCTCGGCACCCAACGCGATCGAGCTCAATGAGATTCTGGAAAACCCCGGGTCAGGCATCTCGATCAAGGGCGGGTACAGCCACCTTCGCCGTAACGTGATTGCGGGCAATGGCACTGGGGTTGAACTCATGGAATCCGCGCAAGCGGCCGATCATCTGGTGACCGAGAACGACATTGACGGCAATGGATTTGGGCTGCGCAACGAGGGCGACGGTGTGTTAGGGGCGGAGTTGAATTGGTGGGGTACTTCCGATGGCCCGTATCACCCGCTGCTCAACCCCACGGGCCAGGGTGACCCTGTCAGCGATCAGGTGGATTTCCTTCCCTGGAGGACGGACAAGACTTCACTTTAGATTTGATGACGAAAGCAAATTGCGTTTCACAACGTGGAGAAGCTGATGCCCAGACCCGGACTCGAACCGGGGCACCAGCCCAAAGCTAGCCCAGTGCCATGCTGCAACGATCAAGACGACACCGCACCGCTGGCTAAAACAACCAAAATCAGGTATATTAGAAACAAGTTGTTAATCCTATAAGCCCGCAAAGAAGGTGCCCATGCAAATGACCATTTACTTTGCTGAGGATGACCTGTATCTGATCAAACGGGCAGAGCAGGAGGCGACTGCAACGCGTCACAGCCTCAGCGCGATCGTTATGACCGCCCTGGAGAGTTACTTGCTGGAAAACGAGCGGCTTGGCGAGATCCTGGTTGGTTTGGGGTGCCTGAAGCGAGCTGACCTTAACCGCGCCTTGGAAGTGCAGAAGAAACGGCCGGGCGAACTCCTAGGAGCCATCCTCATGGAGCTCAAGATGGTCACTCCAGCCGATCTGAGGCGTGCCTTGGCAATTCAGAAAGAGAAAACCCATGCTTGAGCAGTACACCACGCCATCAACGTAGGATGACCAACTTCCTGGGGCCTATCTGCCTTACGTGTTCATCGAACCCTCTGGCAGCAATGACGTACAGATAAACGCCGTTTGGAACAGGCTGCCCCTGGTTGTCAAGTAGATCCCAACGCGGGCGCGCAGAGGTAACCCAAGAGCCGGTGAAGATGATCCCTCCTGCCAGGTCGAAGACCTGCAATTGACTCGCCTGGGCCTCAAGGCCGTTGAGCACGAACTCGATACTGTCACTGCGATATTGGGTCAGGACATGATCCGGGTGCTTAGCTTCCTGGGGAAAGAACACCGGCGCATCAAGGCTTCCTTCGTACAGATTTGGTTTCCCACCCGCCGGGTTATTGGCTTGAGCAGGCACCCCGAAAGGCATCTGGCAATGGAGCACGTAATAGTAGGGCTCGCTCCTATGCTCCGCCCGGTCGTACAGCCAGACGCGGACCAGCGACGTCGTGGCTTGCATGCACTTGGTGACCACTTGGATCTTGCCCACATTCTGCAGAGCTTCAGGAGGGCTAAAATTGCCCGCATCCATCCAGCCTCCGCCGTTGAACTCCTCAAACCGAACCCAGTTTACATCCCGATCCCGGTCGGAAAAGTGCAGGAACCACGTGGCCATACCGGCAACTTCCACCACCCTGCGGGGAAAGGACATATCGGTGATGACGGGGTTGGTGCCACTTGAGGGCTCATGGATGAGAGGTTGGATCTGTGAGCAGGAAAGTTGCAGGATTGCTCTGACAGCACCACCACTGGCACTTTCATCAGCTGCAGACAGATTGACGGCGCTTGGCTTGCCTCCCTGGCAAGGCACAGCTTGGGCGAGCTTGCTTTCTCCAGCTGCGAGAGCCGGAACGGTCAACACCCAAGCCCCTAACAGCAATAACCGCACCCCCTTGGATACCGCAAAAGTCACCCGCCGCGACATACTCCCTCCTTTCTCAGTAGTTTTCGCAACTGTCCCGATACTCAGCTGTTGAGAGGGAAAGAAGTGGGGCGATCCGATCTACTCACCGGATCGCCCCAACCCAACAAGGCGTTCCCGCTCATCCCTCTCACCAGTCTGTTTTGTCCCTGAGCGAGCTTGTTTAGACGCCCTGTGCTTAAAATTGAAGGAATCACCCAGCTGGCAGAGACAGCCCACCATGGCCAGGTGGATTGACAATTGCTTGCGGAATTGCAAATGAAGAACCGACAGAAGGGGCTGACGTGGCTGGAAAGCCACGAAAGAGCAAGCCTAAAGCACGAATTGGCAATGGCCAAGACTGGAGCACACCCAGCAGAAAGCATTTCCCCCCACTTCGGTAGCCCGGCTGTCTCCAAGGAGACCCGTAGCTTTGCGTCCCCGCCTCGCGACAGGTTTGCCTTTGTCGGTGGTGTTGTGGGTCTTTTCAGGAGGCATTATAGCACAATCTTGTGAAAAAAGTGTGAAAAGGTTGAATGACGGTTTTTGCGGTGGGCAACTTGGAGTAATGTTGAAGCAGATTGTCAGCTTCCCGTTGATTAAAGCCAGGTGGAAGTAAAGTAGCTGGTGCCGAGACCCGGACTCGAACCGGGGACACCAGGATTTTCAGTCCTGTGCTCTACCAGCTGAGCTATCTCGGCAAGGTGTGCGCAGACTTGGCGGGGATGACGGGATTTGAACCCGCGGTCTCTGCCTTGACAGGGCAGCGTGTTAGGCCCCTACACCACATCCCCTTTTAGCGACGGGATCGCATTATAAACGCGGTTCAGAAGGCTGTCAAATGGGAAGGAAACGCTAAGAACTCAGCAGATGGAAGGTTTCATCCACGTCGCCTGCGGCTGTAACAGAAAAGGGCTCCGGGCGTTGCATCTCACCGTCAGCCGGCGGTAGCCATGAAATCCCCGAAGGGGTGGTGCGAAGGGCGGGATTTGAACCCGCACGGTGTTAAAACCACAAGGTCCTAAGCCTTGCGCGTCTGCCAGTTCCGCCACCTTCGCATAAGCTTCGCTTAACCTGCAATAAAGCGATCCATCCATGTGCTGGAGTGAAAGCTGGTTCAAATAGCGAAAGCGTTTCTAGCTCCGATCTAAAACCCGCCAGCGTTGGTGCGCCCGAGAGGAGTCGAACCCCTAACCTTACGGTCCGAAGCCGCACGCTCTATCCAGTTGAGCTACGGGCGCAAGCTTCGCTTGACCTACGATTGGGCTAGCGAAGTTGAGTGTATTGCAATAGTTACCCTGTTGGTGCGATGGGCTCTAGCGCCGACCCAAAGGCATCTCTCGCCGTCTTCCTGCTGGGCTACCCGACGGGATTCGAACCCGCGGCCTCTGGAGCCACAGTCCAGCGCTCTAAAACCACTGAGCTACGGGTAGCACGTAAGTGACGCAAGAATTGTAATCCGCAGCGCGTGCAGTTTCAAGACGGGTTGTCCCGATGAACTTGCTCCAGCAGCAGGTTTACGGCCTCCGAGGGCGTGCGCCGACTGGCCGTCACCTCCAGCACCAGCTCTGCCAGCAAAGCCTCGCCCCGGCCGTTCCACAGGTTGCGCCGCAGCTGACGCTCCACGCCCTGACGCAGCATGTAGGCAAGACGCCGCTGCCTGCGCTGGGCTAGGCCTTGAGGTCCCAGATATGCCTGATGCGAGCGAATGGCCTCTTGCAGCGCCGGGATGCCTTGGCCTTGAGATGCCGCGGTCTGCACGATGGGCGGTGACCATGCGCGCATGCTCAGGCCGAGTAACTGGTGCAAGCTTTGTTCCAGCAAATTCGCCCCCGGCTGGTCGCACTTGTTGATGCAGAACACATCTGCGATCTCCATCAGTCCCGCTTTCATGGCCTGGACCACGTCTCCGGACTGGGGAACGAGCACCACCACGGCGCAGTCGACGGCGTGCATCACGTCCACCTCAGCCTGGCCCACTCCCACGGTTTCAAGCAGCAGCACGTCCACGCCGTAGGCTTCGAACAACAGGGCGACCTCGTTGGTGGTTTGAGACAGGCCGCCCAGGGAGTCGCGCGAGGCGACGCTGCGGATGAACACGCCGGCGTCGTCGGCGGCCCGGTGCATGCGCACCCGGTCGCCCAGCAGGGCGCCGCCGGAAAACGGGCTGCTGGGGTCGCAGGCGAGCACGCCTACGCTTTGTCCGCCGGCGCGAAACCCTTGAGCTAGTTGGTCCACCAGCGTGCTCTTGCCCGCGCCCGGCGGGCCCGTGATGCCGATGCGCAGGGTGTGGCCCGTGTGAGGAAACAACTCGTCCAACAGCCGATCATACCCCGGAACGTGGTTTTCCACGATCGTGACCAGGCGGGCAAGGGCCAAGGGATCCTGTTTCAGCAGCTTTTGTCGCCACGAATCGAGCGCTGTGTGAGGCATGAGGGGCATTATAGAACTCATCGCTTGGAGTTTAAAGCGTGCGTGATAGAGAGGCAATTGTCTTTTTTGGAGAGGCAGCGTACAATATATTTCCAAATCACAAGCAAGGGCGGAGACACCCGCTCTGAAAAAACGAGGAGGCCTCATGGTGATCAAGAAGCACACGCTGGTTGCGTTGCTGGCGTTGGCGTTTGGCTTTGGCTTTGCGCTGACGATGTTGGGCGACAACCCGCAGCTCGCTCAAAGCTCGACGCTGGAAGCCATCATTGCCCGCGGCGAGATCGTGGTGGCATCGGACATCCCCTTCGAACCGTTTGAGTTCTTCGACAATAGCGGCCAATTGGTGGGCCTGGATGTGGATTTGATCAAGCTGCTGGCCAAGCAGATTTTTGACGATTCCTCCAAGGTGCGCTTTGAGGCCACCGCCTTTGACACCATCATCCCGACCCTGAACTCCAACCGGGACTTCGACTTGATCGCTTCGGACATCACGGCGACCCTGTCGCGCGGCCTGTCGGCCAACTTCACCGATCCTTACCTGAACACCGGTCAGATCGTGCTGCTCAGCGCCAGCAAGTCGCCCGGCAAGGATGTCACCGATTACAGCCAGCTGAACAACAGCAACGTGGTGCTCTCGGTGCAGCTGGGGACGACGGGTGAGACCGCCGCCCGCACCTTCTTCCCCAACGCCCAGATCCGCACCTTCGAAAACGCGCAGCTGGCCTTGCAGGAAGTGGTGGACGGCCAGGCGGACGCCATCGTCTTCGACGACGTGTTCCTCAAGCCCCAGGCCGCCAACGTGGGCTCGGCCGGCATCCTGTGCTGCCCGCGCGGCAACCCCGACGCGCTGACCGAGGAGCCCATCGCCCTGGCCATCCGCAAGGGCGATCCAGACTTCCTGACCTATTTGAACTTCTTCATCCGCGAGGCCGGGAGCAACCTCCGCGTCACCGACGAACTGGCAACCGAGTTCGACCTGCCCGCAAGCACGGTGGGCATGACCTTCCTGGAAGCGATCCGCGTGAAGTGGCTGTAACAGTCCAGACTGAACGAGTTGGATGAGCAAGGGGAGGCATCGAGCCTCCCCTTGCTTTTGCCGGCTTCCTGGGTATGACGGCCCGCACGCGCGCCTTGCGCTATTCGCTGTGGATGCTCTTCCGCTTTAGCTTGGCGGGAGTGGTCCTGGTGGCCTTGGTGGTCCTGGTTTTCATGGGCCTGGGATCCAATTACAGCTTCGAGTGGGACAAGGCGCTGGAGTTCCTGTCCTGGTACAACCGTGGGTTGGGCGTCACCCTGGAGCTGTTCGTCTTCAGCGCGACGCTGGCGGTCTCGCTAGGATTGTTGGTGGCGCTGATGCGCCTGAGCCCCTGGGGTCCGGTGCGCGACTTGGCCGGGCTGTACGTACACACTTTTCGCAACCTGCCCGCGTTGGTGGTGTTGCTGCTGTTCTTCTTCGGGCTGGGACAAATCATTCCCTTACCCACCATCCGGGCGCCCGCTTTGCCCCACGTGGAGATCCTGCTCGGCGCAGCGCTGGTGGCGGTGTATGCCTATGTGCTGCGCTTCAAATGGAAGCGCTTGAGCGCTGGGAAGAAAGCCGCGCTGCTGATCTCCTTGGCAGGTGTGTCTTACCTGCTCTTCTTATTGTCGCCCATCACGCTGTTTGGCAAGGACTACAACAACATCTTCCTCTGGGGCGTGATCGCCTTTGGCGTTTATGAATCCAGCTACCTGGGGGAAACGTTCCGCGCCGGCATCCAGTCGGTTCACCGCACACAGATAGAGGCCGCGCAGTCGCTGGGGATGAATTATCTCCAAGTGATGGGCTACGTGGTGTTGCCGCAGGCGCTGCGCGTGATCCTCCCCCCCTTGACCAGCAC
>DATCIV010000007.1:0-3467 GCA_036507575.1 Candidatus Bipolaricaulota bacterium
GCTGGTGATCGGCCATGAATAAAGGAGCGACGATGAAGGGTGTGTTGGCCGGAATTCTGACACTGTTGGTGTGGGGCCAGGGGGCGTGGGCGGCAACCGGGGAAACGGCGGCGCTGCTGGACATGGGCGTCGGCGCCCGCGCGTTGGGGATGGGGGGGGCCTTTGTGGGCATGGCGGCCGATCCGTCCGCGCTTGCGTACAACCCCGCTGCGCTGGCTTACGTCACTGGGCAACAAGTGAGCGCCTACGCGGCCCGCCCCTTTGGGGTGTTGGACCACCTGAGCGTCGGCGTGGCGGGCGCGCACATGGGCTTGACCTTGCTGCACCTGGGCGCCTCCGGCGCGCTTGCGACCGATGAGTTCGGCAACCCCACCCCTCATGCGCTGTCCTTCGCAAGCCATGCGGCCATTGCCGGGTTCGGCTATGCGCTGGCGCCCGGCCTGTCCCTGGGGGGGCAACTGAAGGTATACGTCGAGGAAAATGGGGCTGCAAGCGGGGTCGGCTGGGCGCTGGAGCCCGCGCTGCTCTACGCCGACGGCCCTTGGATGGCGGGCGCCGTGTTGCGCAACGCGCTGAGCGACCCGATCGCCTTCGACGACGGACATCGCCGGTTCTGGAGCAGATCCCTGGTGCTGGGCGCTTCCTGGACGTGGGAAGACGAGTCGGGATGGATGGTCAAACTTGCCGGGGACGTAGACGGGCTGTTGCAGGGAGACCTGGGCTTTCACGCGGGCGGCGAGCTGTGGCTGAAAACGCTGGGGCTTCGCATCGGGTGGGACCGTGGCGCGTTCACCGCCGGCGCGAGCGTGCTGCACGGAGACCTGGCGTTGCACATCGCCTACGGCTTTCACCCCGTCCTGCCGCCCACCGTGCGCCTGTCCGCCTCGACCGCTTTGTAGCGTTACGCCATGATTACCTACCACAAGGAGATTTCGCTGATGCGCGTACTGATCGTGTCGTGGTTCATGTGGCTGGCTGCAGTCGCCGTGGCCATGGCCCAGCCGGCCATCCAAACGCCCTCACAGACCCTGGAGCCGTCCGCGCCCGAACAGCCGCTCGATCTGCAGGTTCAAGGCACGGTGCGCATCGGAGGGAGTTACGGGCTCGGCGACGGCCGTGGGCTGGCCCAACACGGCTACAGCCAGGGGTTTTCCTTCAATCAACTGCTGGCGTTGGACCTGTCCGGCACGGTGCCGGTGACCTTCCCGCTGCAGGGGCTGTTCTCCATTGCTGCTCAGCTCAACAGCCAGCAAGCCGACAACCTGCAGTCGCTGGTGATGCACTTTGACTCCGAGCGGCTGATCCTGGACTTCGGCGACTTTGCCGTGGGAGAAAGGGCGCCGGACTTCATCGTCCCCGACCGCAAGCTCAAGGGCTTCAAGGCGCAGTGGCTGCCCGAGTCGAACCTGACCGTCACCGCAGCCTTTGCGCGCGTGGAGGGCATTGCGGAATCCAGGACCTTTCAAGGCAACACCAGCGCCGACGTGGTGACCTTCTCCGCTATCCAGGAAGAGCGCCCCTGGCTGGACCAGCTCTACCTGCGCCATTTGGGCGGGCTGCAGTACTACCCGCTTGCCGGCGGGTTCGTCGAGGGCTTTTCCAAGGTCGAGTTCGACTATCATCCCGGCCCGCAGCTTGAGGCGCTGCTTGGCAGCTACGAGCTGGGCTACCTGCTGCCGGGCATCGAAGCCGATGGCCCCGTCGAATTGGAAACGGGACAGTTTCAAATCGTGCGGACCGCCCAAGAGACATATCTGGTGCTCATGCGCCCCGCACTCGACCTGCTGCGCGAGCACGTGCGCATGGCCATCGAGGAGTACAACCTCGACCAGTTGCTCGAGGGGGACGAGCGCAAGGAATACCCCTTCAACGAGGAGACGGACTTTGAGGCCGGCTTCCTGCAGCAACTCCAGGAGATCGTCACGCTCAATGTGGACCCGGAGCGCTTGTCGCTCAAGGGCTTCCAGCGGCAGCGCTTCTACTTCCTGGGCCACAGGGACATCGTCCGCGACACCTTCAAACTGGAGATCAGCGTGCAGGGCCAGTTCGTCGGCACGGACGACCCGCTGCTGTTCGAGTACGAGTACGAGCTGTTCCCCGAGCAAGGCCTGGTGGACCTGCGCTTTCCCCAGGAATTCTTCCAGGATCGAGCCAACCAGATCCGCGCCGGCTTCAACTACACCTCCACCAGCGGCATCTACATTCTGGGGCTGTCCATCGTCAAGGGCAGCGACCGCGTGTTCCTGAACGGCCAGCCGCTGGAGCGCGATCTGGACTACACCATCGACTATGAGACGGGCGCCCTGATCCTGTTCCGCCAGGTGAGCGGGCAGGATCTGCTGCGCATCGAGTACGAGCTGCTGCGCGGCGGCCTGGGCGGCTTTGCCGAGTACCAGCGCAACCTGAGCCAGCTGTCCGTGGCCTGGGAACCGCTGCCCTGGCTGACCCTGGATCTGGACCTGCTGCAAGGGGCCGATATCGACTCGCAACAGGACCGCACGCGCCTGCGCACCATGCCCAACCTTCACAACGTGGCCGGCATGCGCGCGGCGGCGGACCTTGGCCCTTTGCAGGCCAACGCGGTGCTGGGCTACACCTTGAACGCCTTTCCGCTGGACGACAACTTGAGGCAGAACCTGCCCAACCAGGTGAACGCCATCCGCACCCTCCAATACGGGAGCAAGGCCTTCGTCCTGTTTGCGCATCAAAACGGACTGACGGTCTTCGATGGCGTGCGCTGGACCTTGTACGACACCCGCGCCGGCCTGTCCGGCCGCAGCATCCAGGACATGGCCGTGGGGAAGGAGTGGGTGGCCCTGGCGACGGAGGCGGGCCTGACGTTGGTGCGGCTGGAGGGGGACGACCCCTTTGCGCTGATCGCCAACTGGCTGCGCTTCTACAAGCAGGACGGATTGGCGGACAACCGGGTGTACGGCGTGGCCTTCGACGCGGATTTGCTCTGGATTGCAACGGGCGACGGTTTTACCAAGGTCAACGTCAATGCGAGCCTGCGGGAATTTGAGAAGCCCGAAGGTTGGACTTCGTACACGCCGAAGCAGCTGGAAGGCCTGTTGGCCTCTGCGATCACGCAGCTTGCCGTGGTGGACGGGAAGGTTTACTTGGCCAGCGCGCGCGGGCTGCAGGTCTTCGATCCTCAAAGTGAGCGGCTGGAAACGGACGGCCCCTTGCTGGGGGGCGCGGTGTACGATCTGGTCGGCGACCATGAGGCCGTCTACGCGGCCAGCGACTGGGGCCTTCGCACGTTGAGCGATGGTCGCGGCACAGGCTGGCTGGTCTCCGGTGAGGCCGTCTACGCCGTCGCCACGCAAGGGGCGCAGGTGTGGTACGCGCCGGAGCGGGGGTTGCGCTCGATCGGCGCAGGTCAGGTTCCCGCACCGCTTCGCGACATCGCCATTCGCGCCCTGGGCGTGCAGGGCCAGGCGCTGTGGGTGGGGCCCACGGCCGGC
>DATCIV010000008.1:0-3501 GCA_036507575.1 Candidatus Bipolaricaulota bacterium
GGACAAGAGTTTCGAATTCATCCTGAAGCAACCCCCCGCGTCTGCGCTGCTCAAGAAAGCGGCGGGCACGCCCAAGGGCTCCGGCGAGTCCGCCCGCAACAAGGTGGGCAAGGTCAGCCGCGACCAGCTGCGCAAGATCGCGGAGCTGAAGATGCCGGACCTGAACGCCGCCGACGTGGAAGGCGCCATGCGCATCATCGAGGGCACGGCCAAGAACATGGGCATCGAAATCGTGGAAGGGTAGGAGTGGCACCATGACAAGAGGCAAACGCTACGCCGCAGCGCTGACCAAGGTGGATCGCGAGCAGCTGTACGCCCCGGACGAGGGGCTGGCGTTGCTCAAATCCAGCACCGGAGCCAAGTTCGACGAATCGGTGGATGCGGTGTTCAAGCTGGGGGTGGATCCCAAGCAGAACGAGAATCGCATCCGCAGCACGGTGGTCCTGCCCCGGGGGCGCGGCAAAACCGAAAGGGTCCTGGTCTTTGCCAAGGGCGAGAAGATCAAGGAAGCCGAGGAAGCCGGGGCAGATTTCGTGGGCGGAGACGATTTGATCAAGAAAATCGAGGGCGGGTGGCTGGAGTTTGACCGCGTCATCGCCGCGCCCGACATGATGAGCGGCGTGGGCAAATTGGGCCGCGTGCTTGGCCCGCGCGGGTTGATGCCGAGCCCCAAGAGCGGCACCGTCACCCCGCACGTGGGCGATGCGGTCAAGGAGTTCAAGCGCGGCAAGATCGAATTCAGGCTCGACGATTACGGCAACATCCACGCCCCGTTTGGCAAAGCCTCCTTCCCCGCGGAACACTTGCGCGACAACTTGGTCGCGCTTGCGGCGGCGCTGGTGGCCGAAAAACCCGAAGGAACCAAGGGCAAGTACATCAAAGGCGTAACGATTTCCACCACCATGGGCCCGGGGATCAAACTGGACCCCGACAAGCTGCTGCATCTCACTTCCGCCTGAGCACCCAAAGGAGAATAACCCATGCCAACCCCAAAGAAAGAGCAAGAAGTCGCGCTGCTCCAGGATAAGATGCAACGGGCAAGCGGCTTGGTGTTTACCGAGTACGTGGGCTTAAGCGCCAACGAGATCACGGAGATGCGACGCCAACTGCGCCAGCAGGGAGTCGAGTACCGCGTGATCAAGAACAGCCTGGCCGAGCTGGCGGCTCAACGCGTAGGGCTTGAGGTGGAAGGGTTGCTCAAGGGCCCTACCGGCATCTGCTTTGGCTTCGACGACCCGGTCGCCCCGTTCCGGGTCGCCAATCAGCTGGCTAAGAAATACAAGCAATACAAGCTGAACGGCGGCTTCTTCGAGGGCAAGAAAGTACTCGCCGGCGAGGTCGGCAAATTGGCGAACCTGCCGACGCGAGAACAGGCCCTGGCGCGCCTGGCAGCGGTGCTGCAAGCCCCGGTGCAGAAGCTGGCCGCGGCCTTGGCAGGCACCTCACGCAACCTGGCCGTGGTCTTGAAAGAAATCAGCAAGCAAAAACAATCATAAGATCCCGTAAGGAGGGTTTTCGTTATGGCTGAAGAAAACGTGCAAAACGGCGCCGGTTCGAAGTTCGAGGCGCTGCTCAAACAGATCGACGAGATGACGGTGCGCGATCTGGTGGATCTGGTTTCCGACATCGAAAAGCGCTACCACGTCAGCGCCAGCGCGGCGGTGGCCGTGGCGGCCGCGCCCGCGGCAGGCGGTGCAGCGGCGGATGCAGGCCCTGCAACCATCAGCGTCATCCTCAAGAGCGCAGGCCAGCAGAAGGTTCAAGTGATCAAGATGGTCAAGGAGCTCACCGGCAAGGGCCTCAAGGAGAGCAAGGATCTGGTGGACGGCGCCCCTGCTCCGGTCAAGACGGGCATTTCGGTTGAGGAAGCCAACGGCATCAAAGCCAAGCTGGAAGAAGTCGGCGCCGAGATTGAACTCAAGTAAATTCCTCGCAGCAGGATGCGATCAAGCCCCCTGGCCCATCCTTTCCGGGGGGCTTGCGTTGTCCCGCCACGAAACCGTCCACCGGGCCGCCTCCAGCGCGTCAAGGCGCGCCCGACACAGCGTCCCCTGAGAGGAGGGCCATGCGTAAGCGGCGTTTCCACGGAAAGTTCACCCCGGCGCTGGAGCTGCCCTATTTGCTGCAGGATCAGCGCCGCTCATTTGATTGGTTCGTCAGCGAAGGCATTCACGAGCTGCTCGAGGAGATCTCTCCGATTCGGAACGAAAGCAGGCCGGAACTGTCGTTGGAGATCTCCAACCCGCGTTTCGAAGCTCCCCACTACACGGAGCAGGGGTGCAAGGACAAAAACCTGACGTACGCCGCCGCGCTACGGGTCGAGGGGCGGCTGCTGGTGAACAAGAAGGTTTACAAAGAAGACGACCTGTACCTGGTGGACATCCCCAAGATCACCGATCGCGGCACCTTCATCATCAACGGCTCGGAAAACGCCATCGTCAACCACCTGACCCGCTCCCCGGGGGTATACTTCACGCTGGAATCCCAAACCCCCAAGGGCAAGGAGTACCGCGCCCACGTCCTGCCGGACGACGGCGCATGGCTTGAGATCATCCTGGACACGGCGCGCGGCCAGGTGTGGGCCAACCTGGACCGCAAGGGCAAGATCCCGGTCACGGTGCTGCTCAAGGCGTTGGGGTTGAGCCGCGAACAGATCTTCAAGCGCTACCGGGAGACCGTCAACGAACCGGAATCCCTGACCGCCTATGAGGGCCGCATGCTGGCCGAAGACCTCAAAGAGGGCAAGAAGGTCCTCGCCAAGGCCGGTGAGGTGCTGGAGGGCAAGCGGCTCAAGGCCCTGGAAAAAGAGAAGGTCAAGCAATTACACCTGCTCAACGCCTACGTCCAGGACAGCTTGGACTCCGACCCCAGCAGCGGGCGCGACGACGCCCTCATGCTCATCTACCGCAAGCTGCGCAGCGGAGACCGGTTCACGCAAAGTCAGGCGGAAGAGTTCTTCCACGACCTCTATTTCTCGGAGGAAAGCTACAACCTGTCGCGCGTGGGGCGCTTCATGTTCAACAAGAAGCTGAACACCAAGGGACAAGGCACCGCCCTGCAACAGCAGGAAATCATCCTCATCATCGACCGCCTGCTCCAAGTGGTGGAGCGGCC
Organism: Candidatus Bipolaricaulota bacterium; assembly: GCA_036507575.1. Taxonomy (GTDB): domain Bacteria; phylum Bipolaricaulota; class Bipolaricaulia; order RBG-16-55-9; family JAJCYT01; genus DATCIV01. The sequence goes on from DATCIV010000008.1 coordinate 3,115, forward strand.
CGAGCTGGTGGACGACAAGGACCACCTGGCCAACAAGCGGGTCAAGCTCCCCGGCGAGGTGGCCTGGGACGCGTTGCGCTCCGGGCTCCAGCGCATGGCCAAGATCACCAAGGATCGCCTGGGCAAGCTCAATTTGCAGGAGGACGAGGTGTCGCTGCGCTCGTTGATCTCCTCGCGCGCCGTGCAAAGCGCCATCAGCAAGCTGTTCTACGTGGGGCGGCTGAGCCAGTTCCTGGAGCAGATCAACCCGCTTGCCGAGCTGACGCACAAGCGGCGCCTGAGCGCGCTGACCAGCGGCTCGGCGAGCAACCGCCGCCGCGCCAAGATCGAGGTGCGCGACGTGCACGCCTCGCACTACGGCCGCATCTGCCCGATCGAGACCCCCGA
>DATCIV010000009.1:0-2770 GCA_036507575.1 Candidatus Bipolaricaulota bacterium
AGCCCTTTTCTCCAGTAGGCCGCGTTCGCTTCGAGCTGGTCGCGCCGCCGCGTGCTCTGCGACAAAATCTCAAACACCTTGAGCACGCCGGCCACCACCACCGGAGCGATGGTGTTGGAGAACAGATAGGGCCTTGCGCGCTGCCGGCACATCTCGACCAGCTCGCGCCTGCCGGAGACGCAACCGCCGGAGGCGCCACCCAAGGCCTTGCCGAAGGTCGTGGTGATGATGTCGATCTTGCCCAGCACGCCGTACTTCTCGTGCGTGCCGCGGCCCGTCCTGCCGATGAAGCCGGTGGCGTGAGAATCGTCCATAAGCAGCATGGCATCGTATTTCTCGCACAACGCCGACATCTCATCCAGCCTGGCCGTGTCCCCGTCCATCGAGAAAACGCCGTCGGTCACCACCAGCTTGAGCCGCTTGTCCGCGTGAAGCTGGAGTTTTTCTTCCAGGTGAGCTATGTCCGAATGTTTGTACGTGTCGCGCATGGCGCTGCACAGGCGGATGCCGTCGATGAGCGAGGCGTGCACGAGCCGATCCGAGATGATGACGTCGTCCTTGGTGAGCACGGCCTCAAACACGCCCGCGTTGGCGTCCATGCACGAAGGGAACAGCAGCGTGTCCTCGGTTCCCAGAAATGCAGTGACTTTGCGTTCCAACTCGCGGTGGATGTCCTGCGTGCCGCAGATGAAGCGCACCGAGGACATGCCGTACCCGCGCTGCTCCAGCCCTTCGTGGGCCGCTTTCAACACGTCGGGATGGCTGGACAGCCCCAGATAGTTGTTCGCGCACATGTTGATGACCTTTTTCAAGGACGCTCCCGACGGGAATTCTACCTCGATGTCGGCTCCTTGCGGCGAGTGGATGAGGCGCTCCTGCTTGAAAAGCCCTGCGTCCTGAATGGACTTGATTTGCTGTTGATAGACCTGTCGGATGGCGTTGCTGTAGGCCATGATCGTGCTCCTTTATCAAGGATGTCATCCCTGCGAAAGCAGGGATCCAGAACAGTCGTACACCTTCTGGATTCCGGCTTGCGCCGGAATGACAAACCGAGGCAACTCATTCTCAATGCAATACTGGTCAAGCATAAGCATCACTTCTTCAAAAAACCCCGCACCAGGGACGCGATCTTGTCCACAGAGTCAAACGCCTCGGGCGTGGCCTGCTCGTCCGGGATCTGGATGTTGTAGCGGTGCTCCAGGAAGCGTTTGAGCGAAACCATGGAGAACGAGTCCACGATTCCGCCTGAGATCAGCGGGGTATCGTACGTGAGCTCCTGGGTGTCGTCTTCAACGTACTCCTTAATCACGTAGTCCAGCACCACGCGCTTGACGTCTTCCATGATGGCGACTCCTTTTCGATTACTCGTCTTCCAGGGTCGAGGTGTCCCCGATCTCCTCTCCCCACTCCTTGGCGTGCAGCAGCCGGCGCATGATCTTGCCGCTGCGGGTCTTGGGCAGCGAGGAGGTGTACTCGATCTCCTGCGGCATGGCAAGCGGTGAGAGTTTCTTGCGGATGAAATTCATGATCTCAAGCTCCAACGCTTTGTCAGGCTGGAACCCCGGCTTGAGCGTCACGTACGCCTTGACCACTTCCAAGTTAATCGGGTCGGGCTTGCTCACCACGGCCGATTCGGCGATGGCCGGGTGCTCGAGCAACGCCGACTCCACCTCGAACGGGCTGACCAGGTGGCCCGCGGTGTTGATGATGTCGTCGTCGCGGCCCACGAACCAGAAGTAGCCGTCCCGGTCCACCCTGCCTCGATCTCCCGTCAAGTACCAGCCGTTCTTGAACTTCTTTTTATAGGTCTCTTCGTTGTTCCAATACGTCCGCATCATGGACGGCCAGCCCGGCTTGAGCGCGATCAGTCCGATCTTCTCAGGGGCATCCCAGGGCTGGTGGTTTTTGGGATGGAGCACGGTGGCCGTGATCCCCGGAAAGGGCTTGCCCATCGAGCCGGGCCGCACCTGCATGCCGGGGAAGTTGGCGATCATGATGCTGCCGGTCTCGGTCTGCCAGTACGTGTCGTGAAACGGTTTTCCGAAGACACGCTTGGACCAGTGCACCGCTTCTGCGTTGAGCGGCTCGCCCACGCTGGCCAGATGGCGCAGGCAGGACAGGTCGAACTTGCGCACCACGTCCTCCCCCGCCTTCATCAGCGAGCGGATGGCGGTGGGCGCCGAGTACCACATGCTGACCTTGTGCTTTTCGATGAACTTATACCACGTCTCGGCCGAGAAGCCCACGTCCATCACGCATTGCGTGACTCCCAAACTCCACGGCCCGATGATGCCGTAGGAGGTGCCGGTGACCCAGCCCGGATCGGCCGTGCACCAATAGACGTCATCGTCCTGCAGGTCGAGCGCCCACTTGGCCGTGAGGTATTGGGAGATCAGCGAGTAGTGCACGTGCTGGACGCCCTTGGGCATGCCCGTGGTGCCTGACGTGTAGTGCAACACCGAGGGAGATTCCGCGCGCGCGGGGAATACCTCGAACGACTCCACCGGCTTCGCCTGTTCAAGTGAAAACGCAATCTCCCGTTCCTTGAGCGGCCCCTTGCCATCGTGATCCACCAGGATGAGGTGCTTCAGGTGCGGCAGGCGATCGAGTATTTTTCGCACCTTGGGCGCGTGCTTGCGCTGGGTGATGATGGCGCAGGTCTGCGCGTTGTCCAGCCGCACGAACAACGATTCGTCCCCGAACGCGGAGAACAGCGGCTGTGCGATAGCGCCCATCTTTAGGATGCCCAGAAATCCAAGATAGAGCTCGG
>DATCIV010000010.1:0-6382 GCA_036507575.1 Candidatus Bipolaricaulota bacterium
CAGTCCGTGCGCGGCAAGAAGGTGACGGCCGAGGTGACGGTGCCCGCCGCGCTCATCGAAAAGAGGCTGCACACCACGCCCACGAAGATGGTGCACTATTGGCGCATGTCGGGGATCGGCGGGGTGCTTTCGGGCTCGATCGGCATCCAGGGCCATTACGCCAACGGCCTGGCCGCTTTGTACATCGCGTGCGGACAGGATGCCGCGTGCGTGGCCGAATCCGCCGTGGGCGTCACGCGCTTTGAGGTCATCGAAGACGGCGCGCTCTACGCCGCCGTCACCCTGCCGAATCTGATCGTGGGCACGGTGGGCGGCGGCACGGGACTGCCCAGCCAGCGCGCGTGCCTGGAGTTGTTGAAGCTGGCCGGACCTGGGCACGCTCAAGCGCTTGCCGAACTCTGCGCCGGGCTGTGCCTGGCGGGCGAGCTGTCCATCATCGGCGCGCTGTGCTCGGGCGATTTCACCCGCGCCCATCAGGTGTTATCCCGCGGCAGAAAATCGGACGTGGACCGTGGCTAACCGCTGGTGGGCCTATCAAAAAGAGCGTTTCCCCGTGCTGGTCCACGGACCGCTGCTGCTGGTGGTCGGCGCTTCGGCCCTGGGTTTTTCCGCCTTGCTGCGCGGGGGAGCGTTCCCCGGCTTGGCGCAAGCGTTGGTTGCCTTCGTCACCGCTTTCTTGTTCTTCTTCCAACTTCGCATATCCGATGAGTTCAAGGATTTTCAGGAGGATTCAAAATACCGCCCCGAGCGGCCCGTGCCGCGCGGCTTGGTGACATTGAATGAACTGGCGATCCTGGCTCTTGTCGCGGGCCTCCTCCAATTGGCGCTGAGCCTGTGGTTGGACCTGCGCCTGCTGCCCTTGTTGTTGCTCGTCTGGGGCTATATGGGCTTGATGCGCGTGGAATTTTTTGCGCCGAAGTGGCTGAAGGCTCACCCCGCGGCGTATTTGGTCTCCCACATGCTCATCATGCCCTTGATCTATTTATACCTGACCGCCTGCGACTGGCTGGTGGCAGGGGATCAGGCTTCCTGGGGCCTTGCGCTGTTCTTGGCGATGTCTTTCTTCAGCGGTGTGGTGATCGAGATCGGCCGCAAGATCCGCGCTCCGGAGGATGAACGAGAGGGCGTGGATACCTACAGCGCGCTCTGGGGTCACAGGCTGGCGACGCTGGCGTGGCTTGGCGCGATGGCGGCCGCCTCGCTGCTGGCACTGGCTGCGGTGTTCCAGGCCGCTCACATGAACTTCACCTCGCTGCCGCAGGATGTGGTATTCCTGTTGTGCGTCGGCTTCGTCTGGCAAATGTGGCGAAAGCCCACACACGCGCGCGCACGCTGGTTCGAGGCGGCCTCGGCGCTGTGGACGCTCGTGCTGCACGCGAGCCTGGGGCTGCTCCCCTGGGTGCTGTGGTGAAAGGGAACGTGATGCGCTATCTGGTTCGCAGCGACAGCCCTGAAAACGTAGAAGGGCTCGGTGGGAAGATCCAGGCGCTGGCTCAGCTCTCCCAAGGAAAATTCAACATCCCCGCCTGGGTTGCCCTGAGACCACGGGCATTTTACGACAGCCTGTCGGCTGCACAGAAAAGCAGATTGGAAGCGGCTGCGAGCCACCAAGAGATTCTCTCGCTTCTTGCAACGTTCGAGCCAAGCGCCGACGTGCGCGCGGAGTTATCCGAGGCGCTCAAGGTGCTGTGCCCCGATGGACGGAGTCTGGCCGTGCGCTCCTCGGCCGCCGAGGAGGACAGCGCCGAGCACTCCTTCGCAGGCCAGCTCGAGAGTTTCCTGAACGTGCCCTGCGATCTTGCCTCCGTGATCGAGAAGGTGGTCGGGGTCTGGCGCTCGGGTTTCAGCGAACGCGTGTGGAACTATCGCCATGAGCGCGGCTTGAGCGGCATTCCTGCAGCCCCGGCCGCCCTCATCCAGCGCATGGTCCACGCGCGGGCGGCCGGGGTGGCCTTCAGCGCCGACCCCGTCAGCGGCCGCCACGGCGTTGCCGTGGTCGCCGCGGTGCGCGGCTTGGGCGAAGCCCTGGTGTCGGGGGAGCGCGATGCGGATACCTATCGCGTGAACCTGAGCGCGCAAATCACCGAACGGCAATTGGCCAACGACGACAAAGCGCAAGCGCCCGTGCTCGACGACGCACAAATCCGCGCCGTGGCTGCGCTTGCCCGAAGCGCCGCTCGTTTCTTCCAGCGGCCACAGGACATCGAGTGGGCTGTGGAAGGCGATCAGCTCTACCTGTTGCAATCACGCCCGATCACCTCGCTTGCTCAACTGGCCGACCCCGACGGCCTGCTGACCGTGTGGGACAACAGCAACATCGCCGAAAGTTTTGGCGGGATCACCACGCCGTTGACCTTTTCGTTTGCCAGGCGCGTGTATGAGGAAGTCTATCGCCAATTCTGTCTCATCTTGAAAGTGCCCAAAGCAATGATTCGGGAGAACGACGACGTGTTCGCCCGCATGCTGGGCCTGATCCGCGGACGGGTGTACTACCACCTGTTGAGCTGGTACCGCGTGCTGGCTCTGTTGCCCGGATTTGAGACCAACCGCGCCTTCATGGAGCAGATGATGGGCGTGAAGGAAAGCCTTTCCGACGAGCTGTTGCCCCAGGCGCAGCCTGCAAGCGCCAAGGCGCGCTGGCTGGATCGCGTGCGGCTGGCCCGCACGCTGAGCGGCTTGGTCGGCAGTCATTTTTCGCTGGGACGGCGCATCCGGAGGTTCTACGAACGGTTGAACGAGGCGCTGGGCGCGACCACGCCGGACCTGAGCCCGCAGCGCCCGGACGAGTTGGTCGCCACCTATCGCCGCTTGCAGCGCCGGTTGCTCACCCGCTGGGACGCACCCTTGGTCAACGACTTCTTCGCCATGATTTTTTACGGCTTGCTGCGCAAGCTGTGCCAGACGTGGTGCGGCGATTTGGAAAGCACGCTGCAGAACAACCTGCTGCTCGCCGAGGGGGGCATGATCAGCGCCGAGCCCGCCCAGCGGCTGCAGTCCATGGCGCAGCTGGTTTCGCAGGATGAGGCGCTGGTGGACGCGCTACGCCAGGGTCCGCTTGGAACCATCGAGCAAGCCTTCGAGCGATCGCCCTCTTTCAAGGCCGAATACGTCGCCTATCTCGACAAATTCGGCGACCGCTGCCTGGATGAGCTCAAGCTGGAGAGCTTGAATTTGAGCGACGATCCGCTGCCCGTGCTGCGCGCAATCGGTCAGTTGGCGCACACCACGCGCGGACAAAGCCCGGCCGTGCGCAAGAACGCGGACCTTACGCTCCGCCGCGAAGCGGAGCAGCGCGCCCGTCAAGCGCTTAGGAACCCCGTCAAGCGGGGGCTCTTCGGCTGGGTGCTGAAGCACGCCCGCGCCCGCGTGCGCGACCGGGAGAACCTGCGCTTCGAGCGCACGCGCGTGTTTGGACGCGTGAGGCTGATCTTCGTCGAGTTGGGCAAGCGCTTCTATGCCTTGGGCCTGCTGGACCGGCCGCGCGACGTGTTTTACCTTGAAATCGAGGAGGCGCTGGGCATGGTGGAAGGCACGACCTCCACCACCGACCTGAAAGGGTTGGTTGCGGCGCGCAAGGCGGAGTTTGAGGGTTTTGAGCGCCTGCCTGCGCCGGCCGACCGCTTTCGCGCGCGCGGGATCGTGCATCGGGGCAACCCATTTCAAAACGAGTCCGTCGTTCCAGCATCCAGCGACGTGAGCGAGGTTAGAAAAGGGATCGGGTGTTGCCCCGGCAAGGTCCTGGGGCCGGTGCGCGTGGTGCGCGATCCGCGAAACGCCGCGCTGGAGGGCGGCTCGATCCTGGTGGCCGAGCGCACCGATCCCAGCTGGATCATGCTCTTTCCCTTTGCAAGCGGGGTGCTGGTGGAGCGCGGCAGCTTGCTGTCCCATGCGGCCATCGTCTCACGCGAGCTGGGCATCCCTTCCGTGGTGGGCATCGACGGCTTGACCGGCTGGCTGCGGGACGGGGATTTTATTGAGTTCGACGGGGCAACGGGCGTGGTGCGCCGCTTGAACGGAGCGCCGGAAGGAGGGAGCCGTGGGCAGTGAAGTGGGGCACAAAGCGGATTTTTCCCTGATTCGCTACGCGCAGGTGTGGGAGGATGCCGACGTGCTGCTGGAGGCGCTGGGCGTTCAGCCGGGCCAAACGGTTCTGTCCATTGCGTCGGCGGGGGACAACGCCCTGGCCCTGCTCACCAAGGGACCCAAGCGCGTGATCGCGCTGGACCTGAGCCCGGCGCAGCTGGCGTGTCTTGAGCTGCGCGTGGCGGGGTATCGCGAGCTTTCTCACCCTGAGCTGCTGGAACTGGTCGGTTCCAGGCCCAGCGCCAGGCGCGTGGGACTGTATCGTCGCTGCAGGCCGTTGTTATCCAAAGATTTCCAAAAATTCTGGGACGCCAAGGCCGTCGAGATGGAGCGCGGCATCGGCGCCATCGGAAAATTCGAGCGGTATTTCGAGCTGTTCCGCCGCCGCGCCCTGCCGCTGGTGCACACGCACAGGAGAATCGATCGATTGCTGAGCGGGGGAACGCTTGAGGAGCGCCGCGCGTTCTACGAAAACCATTGGAACAACCGGCGCTGGCGTTGGATGTTCAACGTGTTCTTTTCGCGCTTTGTGATGGGCCGGCTGGGCCGCGACCCAAGTTTCTTTCAGTACGTCGAGGGCAGCGTGGCCGATCGCATCTTGCAGCGCGCGCACCACGCGCTCACCGAACTGAACCCTGCTGAGAACCCTTATATGCAGTGGATCCTGACGGGCGCGCACACGACGGCGCTGCCCCTGGCGCTGCGGGCCGAGCATTTCGACCGCATCCGATCCAATCTCGACCGGCTGGAATGGCACTGTTGCCCGATCGAGGATTTTTTGCAAGGGCAGTCCAGGTCCGTTGACCACTTCAACTTGAGCGACATCTTCGAGTACATGTCTACAGAGAACTATCAACAATTGCTCGAAAAGATCGTGGCGGCAGGTCGCCCTGGAGGGCGGCTTGCGTACTGGAACATGCTGGCCCCGCGCCGGCGCCCTGAAGCCTTGGCCGATCGCTTGCGGCCGCTGGAAGAACTCTCCAAGCGCCTGCACCAGCAGGACAAGGCGTTCTTCTACAGCGCCTTCGTGGTGGAGGAGATCTTGTGACTGCCCCCCCTCACCCCCGCCCTGATGGGAGAGGGTTAGGGTGAGGGGAGCCAAATTGAGGTTTCGGTGAGATGAAGACTATTAAAGCTAAAACTCAAAAGGAGTTGGAGCAGTTCTGCGGCCTGCAAGGCACATCGAGCCTGTCCGCTGAGGCCTTGGCCCGTCGCGATGCGGACGCTCATTGGATGGCGCTGGAAAACGGAAAAGTGCTGGCCCGCTGTTCCCTGTGGTGGACGAACGTGCCGGCTTTCTCGCGTCCAAATCGGCGTTTGGGACTGATCGGCCACTACGCGGCTCAGAACGCCGAGGCGGGTCGCAGCCTCTTGCAGCATGCCTGCGCGCAGTTGCAGGTCCAGGGGTGCGCGCTGGCAGTGGGGCCGATGGATGGGAACACCTGGCGCAGCTACAGGCTGATCACCGACCAGGGCGCTGAGCCGCCGTTCTTCCTGGAAATGCGCCACCCGCCGGACTGGCCGGAACACTTCAGCGATCTCGGCTTCACCGTGCTTGCCAACTACTTTTCCGCATTGAACCAGAACTTGCAGCAGGACCCGCGCTTGAGCGAGCTGCGCCGGCGCGTAGGCGGCCAGGGCATCCAGGTTCGCCCGTTCGATCCGGCGCACTTTGACCAGGAGATTTCGCGCATCTATGAGCTCTCGATCACGGGCTTTGGCGACAACTTCCTCTACTCCCCCATCGGTTGGAACGAATTCTACGGCATGTACAGTCCGATCAAGCCCCACCTGCGACCCGAGCTGGTCTTGATTGCAGAACGGGAACAAAAGCCGGTGGGTTTCCTATTTGCGCTGCCAGATTTATTGCAGGCTCAACGGGGTCGGGCGGTGGACACCGTGATCTTCAAGACCGTGGCCGTGCTGCCCGAGTTGGGCGGCAGCGGGCTTGGCTCCTTGCTGGTGGCCGAAGGCCACCGCGTCGCCGCGGAGTTGGGGTTCAAGCGCGCGATCCACGCCTTGATGTACGAGGACAACGTCTCGCGCAAGATCAGCGCGCACTACGCCAAGCCCATGCGCCGCTACAGCCTGTTTGCCAAGGAACTTTCGCATGGTTGAGATGCTCAACATCGCCGAGGTCCTGTGCGCTCAAGCTCAAACGCACCCCGACAAGCCCGCGTTGCTCGAAACGCGCGCCGGGAGGCCGCGTTCGCTGACGTTTGCACAGCTGGAGAGGGATTCAGCGCGGACGAGCACACGCCTAAAGCAATTGGGGCTCCAGCGCGGCGATGCGGCCCTG
>DATCIV010000011.1:0-2280 GCA_036507575.1 Candidatus Bipolaricaulota bacterium
TCGCCGCGCTTTCCCCCCACCAGGCGCAGTTTGGCAGCTTCCAGCAACGACAACGTATCGAGCCAAGCCTCCTCCAGGTGGCCCGAAGACAGATCGAGCAGGACGCAAAGCCGATCGGCGTTTCGGATCAAACTGTAGACCCAGGGTTCGGTGTACTGCGCGGCGATGGGCGGCAGGTCGATCAATTGGATCTGCGCATCCTCGAACTGAGTCATCCCCACCGCCGGCTTGAGGGTGGAAAAGGGGTATTCAGCCACCTCGGATTTGGCGTGGGTGAGCAGGTTTAGCAGCGTGGACTTTCCTGTATTAGGCAACCCGACCAACGCCACCTGGCCAGCGCCCTCGCGCTCCACGTGGTCATAGGCTGAGGCCCCTGCTGCGCCCTTTTTCTTCTTTGCCTGCTGCAATTCGTCGTTGAGTTTGGACAACCGTCTCTTCAGGTCGGCGTGGAGCTTGTCGGTGCCCTTGTGCTTGGGCATCAGGGAGAGCATTTCCTTCAGGGCTTCGAGCTTCTGAGCGGGATCCTTGGCCGCTTTGTATTTGGCCTCCGCCTTGTGATACTGCGGCGTCAGGTTGGCGGGCATGTCAAGTGGACCGGGGCTTCTTGCACAGCGCCCATTGCAGCAGCTGGAAGGCGCGCACGCGCAGCTCGGTCAGATAACCGCGAGGCAGGAAGAACAGAACGCCCAAAGCGACCAGAAACAGGGCAAGAAAACGCCAGCTTCCCAAGGGCCTGAAGTTCTCCTGGATGAGGATGTACAAGTAACTGCCTGCCAACGGACCGATGATGGTGCCCATCCCCCCCAGCACCGACGCCACGATGCAGAAAACCGAGATATCCAGCAGAAAATGGGACGCCGGCGCGACGCTGCCCAGGTAATGGGCGTAAAACGCACCCGCCGCCCCGGCCACAAAGCCACTGACGGCAAAGGCCAGAATCTTGTACTTGGCCGTGTTGATCCCTGCCGCGGCGGCGGCTTGCTCGCTTTCGCGAATGGCCTGAAAGATCTTGCCGATGCGTGAGCGGGCAAGAATGACCAGCAGAAGGGAAATTGCCAGTACAAAGGCCGCCGAATAGGAGAACACCTGGTTGGGAACGAAGCCGAAATTGGGCAATCCGGTGATGGCGCCTTCGGCGCCCGTGCTTTGCAGCTTCAAAATGCGCACCACCCTTTCCGCCACCGCAGCAGCCACCAGGGTCATCAACGACAGGTATGGCCCGTGCAGGCGTACCGCAGGCAGCGCCAGCAGCACCCCTCCCAAAGCGGCGGCGGCGCCTGCCAGCAAGATGCTGGCGACCACCAGCCACGGCATGGGCACATGGGGAGCCAGGGCAATCGAGCACAGCGCACTGACGTATCCACCAACCCCGATGAAAAAGGCGTGCCCGAAGCTGATTTGTCCGGTGTAGCCCGAGAGGATGTCCCAGCTCACCGCGAACACGGCCCAGATGTTGGCCATGGTGAGGATGGTGAGCAGGTTGAAATCCCCCCACGCGTAGGCCAGCATCAACGCCACGGCGCACAGGGCCAACCAAATGTACTCATCCGGAAAGCGCGTGAGATGTTTCTTGGACCCGGCGGCAAGCGAGCTCACGACGCCTCCCGCCCGAACAGGCCTTGTGGCCTGAAGGTCAAAATGAGCAACAGGATGAGCAGCGAAGAGAAACCACGGGCCTCTGGGATCCACTGAGTGGTGATCGTTTCGGCGTACCCGATGATGTACGCGGCCCACAGCGAGCCGGGGATGCTGCCCAACCCCCCCAGCACCACGATGGAGAACGCGATGACCAAGGGGATGCGGCCGGCAAACGGGCTGATCCCCAGGAAGGTGGTCAGGAAGACGCCGGCAATGGCCGCAAGCGCACCGGACACCACCCAGACCAGCAGCTGCATTTGAAATTCGTTGATGCCCGCAAGCGCTGCGCCAAGCCGTTCCATGGACAGCGCGGAAATGGCCTTGCCGTTGCGCGTGCGGGTGATGTAAAGCCACAGCCCCACAATCGAAGCCAGGGCCGCCAGGCTTGCGACCACGCGATCCCACAGAATCTGAACTCCGAACAGGTAGAAGTAGCCGGGAACCAACGCCGACAGCGTGCGCGACTTCTCCCCGAACATCAGGATCATCACCTGTTCGACGATGACGGCAAGCAGCAACGTGGCCAGAAAGACGATGACGGGCTTGTCGCTAAACGGACGCACGCACAAGAGATAGATCAACGGCGCCAGCAGGGCCATGGCCACCACAGCGATCAGCGCGGCCAACACGATGTGCCAGCCC
>DATCIV010000012.1:0-2115 GCA_036507575.1 Candidatus Bipolaricaulota bacterium
AACCAGCGCCTGGGCACCGTCCATTCGTTCGCCAAGTTCATCGGCATGCACTGTCCGGAACACGTTGCCTGGTGCGCAGAACTCCGGGCCATTCCCTTCAAGAAGATCGCAAAACCCACGCTGCCTTATCTCGATAAACCAGAAATGGATGCGCTGCTGAAAGCCCCCGATGTACGCACCGAACAAGGATACCGCGACTATGCGTTGCTACTGTTTCTCTACAACACGGGCGCCAGGGTCAGCGAGGCGGCCCATCTCACCATAGGTCAGTTGGCCTTGGACCATGCCTCGCCATCGGTTCAACTGCTGGGCAAAGGCAACAAGGTGCGAAGCTGTCCGCTTTGGCCGCGTACCGCCGAGGTGCTCAAACGGCTGATCGTAGAGCGCGCTGCGCACGAGCGCGTGTTCCTCAACCGCCGTGGTCAACCGCTAACCCGCTTTGGCATCTACAACCTGGTTCAGCGGGCCGTGGCGCAAACAAGACGTTCAACAGGCTTGCTCAGCACCAAGCGGGTCAGTCCTCACACGGCTCGCCACACAGCCGCGGTTCATTTGCTCCGTGCAGGCGTCGACATCAATACCATCCGGGGCTGGCTGGGCCATGTTTCCCTGGATACGACCCATGTCTACGCGGAGGTCGATCTTGAAATGAAAGCAAAGGCGCTTGCTCTTTGCGATGTCTCCGACAAGGCCGCGGTGAAATCCTGGCGCGCGCAGCCTGCCCTGATGGCCTTCTTGAAAGCGTTGTAGCTAATGGCCGATGTCGAAAAATTATGTTGCGCCGTTTGAACGGAACCCTAGACCCAGAGCGCCTTTCCCACGCTTACGCAACATATTTTTGGAGACAACATATTACGAGGTATGTGCTGCAGCACATACCTCGTACTTTACGCTCCTCCACAGCCGCTCGACGAACACATTGTCGACCCAACGTCCCTTGCCGTCCATGCTCACGCGCACGCCCTTGGCTTGCAGCGGCTTGGTGAAGTCCTCAGAGGTGAACTGGCTGCCCTGGTCGGTGTTGAAGATCTCGGGGGCGCCGTAGCGGGTGAGAGCCTCTTCCAGGGCCTCGACACAGAAATCCGTGCTCTCATCGCATTGCTGATCCGAAAACTCAGCACTTTGCGGCTATAGAGGTCCAGGATCGCCACCAGATAGGCAAACCCCTTGGCCATCGGCAGGTAGGTGATGTCCGCGGCCCACGCTTGGTTGGGCCGCTCGATGGCGACGTTTCGGAGCAGGTAGGGGTAGATCTTGTGGCCCTTCCCCGGGATGCTGGTGCGTTTCTTTCGGTAGATCGCCTCGACGCCCATGAGCTGCATGAGGGTGCCGACATGACGGCGACCGACATCAAAACCCTCACGCTGGAGCATGCGGGCAAGCCGCCGCGCCCCGAGGAACGGATGCTTCAAGTGCAGCTCATCGATGCGGCGCATGAGCTTCAGATCGGCTTCCGAGACCGGCTTGGGTTGGTAATACAGGCTCGATCGGCACAGACTGAGCAGTTCGCACTGGCGCATGATCGTCACCTCGCTTTCCCGGTCGATCAGCGTTTTGCGCTCGGCAGGCCGAATCGGCCGAGCGCCCCTGACAAAAAATCGCGTTCCATGGTGAGCTCTCCCACCTTGGCGCGCAGATCCCGGATCTGGCGCTCGGCATCCGCCAGGCCAGGCGTGCCGTTGTCGAATACCTCGCCCGCATGCTCAAGCAACTGCTTGCGCCAGGCGGCGATCTGGGTGGCGTGCACCCCGTGCCGCGAGGCAAGCTCGGCCAGCGTGGCCTCGCCCCGCAATGCTTCCAGGGCGACCCGGGACTTGAACTTCGATGAGTGGTTCCTGCGTGACTGTTTCATGGTTTCTGCTCCTTTGTTTTGGCATCGCTGCCGTTACGATAGAGCAGTTCGTCCACTTATGCCGGCCCGATTTCGTGTCCAAAAAAGCGCGGCCACCTCTAGTGTCTCTCACAATGATCAGCCCAGGTGGGAAATGGGACATCTTCACGTAAGCTCGCTCGATGGTTCGCGTCGTTTGTACTTGGCGCCAACCAACAAGGATCAAACCGCCAGTAACTGCAACGAGCAATCCGGTAAAGATCGAGATTGGATCAGTCCATCTA
>DATCIV010000013.1:0-3275 GCA_036507575.1 Candidatus Bipolaricaulota bacterium
GAAGTCAAGACGGCGTCTGAAGATCACTGGCATCGGTACTTTGCGCTGGATGAGGCCATTTTCAGGGAAATCGCACCCGACCCCAACGACCCTCCCCAGGCGCGGGCGATGGCCCGTGCGTTCATGGTCGAGCCGGGCCCGTATCTACACGTCGAGCGCTGGATTGCTTTGCCCGCGCAAGGCGCCGCCAAAGGTGAGCATTTCATCGGCTTTGGCAGCGTATCCTTCTACACCCCGCAGGCGCCGGATTACGCGGAGAACAAGCACATCGCCTTCGCTGAGGTCAAAGTGGGCGAACCGTATCGCGGGCAAGGCGTGGCGCAGGCGTTGCTGCGCACCCTGCTTGAGGCTGCGGTCAAACAGGGGGCAACGACGATCCAAGGGCAGGCCGCGCACCCCGCCGGCCATGCCTTGTGCAAACACCTGGGGGGAACCATGGCCATCGAGGAAGCCGAGAACCGCCTGAAGCTGGCCGAGGTGGATTGGAGCATGATCCAATCTTGGAAGGCCGAAGGGCCCGCCCGCGCGCCCGAGGTCAGGATCCAATCTTTCACCGAAGCGCCCGAGGCCGACCTGGGCGTTTACACCCAAGTGTACACCGCCGTCATGAACCAGCAGCCCATGGGCAAGATCGAGAACCAGATGGTGATCACCCCGCAAAGCCGCAGGGTGCAGGAGCAGGAGCTGAAGAAGAAGCGGATCGAATGGTACACCATGATCTCGCGCGAGCCGGACGGCGCGATCAGCGGGCTGACCGAGATGTACTACTCCCCCGACGAGCCGCACCGCATCTTTCAAGGATTGACCGGCGTGGCCGAGCGCTACCGCGGCCGCGGGCTGGGCAAGTGGCTGAAGGCCGAGATGCTGCTGGACGTGCGAAAGCGCTACCCCAACCTGAAGTTCGTCGCCACCGGCAACGCCGACGTCAACGCGCCGATGCTGTCGATCAACCGGCGCATGGGCTTCAAGCGCTACATCGGTTTTTCCATGTACAAGTTCAAGGTCAACGAGCTATGCCACAGGCTGGGGCTGCGGCCGTGAGCCAGGGCGCGACGCGCAGGGAAAGGGGAGGGTGGCAACGTTGGAACGGCCTCGTTCGCTCTGTTACGCTGTGGAGACACGCTCCACTATGGAGGGATGAACATGCCATCCTTTGACATCGTCAACCGCGTGGACTTGCAGGCGGTTGACAACGCCGTCAACAACGCAAGGCGCGAGATCTCCCAGCGCTTCGACTTTCGCAACACCCACAGCGAGGTGACCCTGGATCGCACCGAGAAGAAAATCCAGTGCCTCGCCCCGGACAAGATGAAGATGGAGGCCATCCGCGAGATCCTGATGGCCAACGCCGTGCGCCAGCAAATCAACCCCAAAGCGTTTCAGTTTGGAGAAGCCCAGCCCACCAGCGGGGGCGCGCTCAAGCGGGAGATCCGCATCCGCGAGGGCGTCGAAAAGGAGATCGCGCAAAGGATCGTCAAGTGGGTCAAGGACAGCCAGCTCAAGGTTCAGGCGTCCATCCAGGGGGAGGAGCTGCGCGTGTCGGGCAAGAAGATCGACGACCTGCAGGCCGTCATCGCCTTGGTCAAGCAGCAGGAGCTCGAGATCCCGATCCAGTTCGTCAACATGCGAAGTTAAATCGTTAATTAAACAGTTAACTATAGGCCCCCTCTCCCGCAAACCTCCTCATCAGAACAGAAACCCAAGCGCGATGAGCGTGTCGCTGATGCCGCCGGGGCTGAAGCTGAAATCGGCGCTGAAGTTGGCGATCCCGGCGTCGGCGCCCAACCTGAACGAGGTCCTGGCCCACGCGAAGCCCGAGCCGTCGGCGCGCGGCGCAAAGCGCGTGGTGGTGCTGAGCCCAAACAGGCCGCGGGTGTATCCCAAGGTCAGCGCAAACCCGCTGAACCCGCCAGCTGCGGCCTCGACGCGGGTCTCAAAATCGAGCGGGTTTTCGTTGGGGTTGAGGATGAAGCTGAACACGCCCACCGCGTAATCGATCTGCAGGTCCGCATCCACGTCCACCACCGTGACCGTGGCGTTGACGGCCTTGAGCTCCAGGATCACGCTCTGCAGGCCCCCCGATCCGGCCTCGACCGTCACGATCACGCTGGCCAGCTCGGAGATGGTGTAGCTGAGATTGACGGCTCCCTCCACCGTGCGCTTCAGCGGCGACATGACGGTGTGAATGTCCATCAGGAAGTTCTCGGCGCTGATGTTCTTGATCCACAGACGCTGCTCCTCCAGCAGGAAGGGGCTCCCTCCCCCCTCCACCACGAAGCCCCAGCTTTGCACAGCGCAGCCTTTGTTGACCTCGAAGTCCCAGCTGCGCTTCTTGATGTGGTTCTTCAAGCCCGCGCAGATGGCGGTCTCGCTGATGATGCTGATGCCGCTCACCGTCTGGCCGCTGATGGTGATGACGTCGCCCACGCCGAAGGTGGGCGTCTGGTCGTCCTGATCGCCGTTGACGGCGTAGATGTTGTAGAGTGTGTCGCCGTTGAAGTGGTCGTGCTCGTGGTCGGCGGTTGCGCCGGTGATGGGGTTTTTGCCCTGGATGTCGGGGAAGTCCACGTCCTCGAACAGCAGCAGGTTGGTCAGCGTGATGCCGGCGATGTTGAGCTCCAATTGGCTGCGGCTTTTCACGAAGGCCACGGCGTTGGCGTCGAGTACGCCATCCCCATCCGCGTCCGGCAAGGGTACGACGTACTTGCCGGGGCATTGGCCCAACACCCCCTCGTCGGGGCCGTTGCCCGCCGGGAAGCCAAACAGCGTGCACCCGAAGGGCACGGCAAAGACGCTGTCCTGGCGCATGTCCAGGGCACCCAGGTTGATGGCCAACTTCATCACGGCGAACTCGATGCCCGTAATGCCAAAGCCCAGGTCCGCCCCGAAGGAGATGCCGCTGAAGGTGCTGAGGAACTGGAAGTTCGATTGGATGTCGAAGGCGTAGCGCACGGCCTCCGTTTGGGTGCCCTGCGGGCTCATGGTGATGTCCAGATTGAACGTGCCGGTGACGTCGGCGCGCACGGCGGTGGAGCAGATGGCGATCAGAACAGAGATTGAAATGGCCAGTCGAGAGATGCTAGACATGCTTTTCCCCCCTCTTTGTGCCTTGCACCCTTCAATCCTAGCATAAAACTCGCTCTGGGTGAACTGCGCCACACCGACACTTGCGGCTTAGGATCGCACCGTTTACATTCGGCAGTACGACTGGAAGTGTTTGCAGCAAAAGAGGAGCATCGAATTTATGATCAGCGATCGGCAGATCGACCAGGCTT
>DATCIV010000014.1:0-5359 GCA_036507575.1 Candidatus Bipolaricaulota bacterium
GGGGTCGATGCCGCCGCGCCTCAACGCGCCCTGGGTTACGTGCGCGGCAAGCTCCACCGCCGACACTTGAGACAGCGCCCCCATGAACTTGCCAAAGGGCGTTCTGACTCCCGTCAGGATCAGTGCTTCACGCATGCTTCTCCCCTCCATGGTGGTTAGCAATGAATTGTCGAACCTGCACCTCGCTGAGCACGCTTCTGGCCCGTTTGGCTTGCTCCAGCAACCCGTTGACCAGAGGCTCCTGGGCTTCCAAGCCGCGCTGCCTGAGCCAATAGATCACGTTGCTGCGGCCGCTCATCGGCCCAATCTCGATGGTTTGACTCCGCCCGAACCAATCGGACGGCACGCCGGAGTAGATGCGGTTGGCCAGCCAAGCGGCCCCTCGTTCCTGCGCCTTTGCGATGGCCGAGGCGTGCACGCCGGTGGAGGTGCGGAACGCATCGCGACCCATCACCGGGTAATTGAACGGCAGCGGCGCCCCGCAGTGCTCGTGGACCAGCTGGCAGTAATCGTTCAGGGAGTGCAGATCGCGATTGATCCACTGCAACAAGCGCAGATTGACCAGCAGTTGATCCAGCGGCGCGTTGCCCACGCGCTCGCCCACCCCCAAGATCGTGCCGTGCACGCAGTGGGCGCCGGACTCAAAAGCGGCCAGGGAGTTTGCCACCGCCAGGCCGCGGTCGTTGTGGCCGTGCCAGTCGATGCGCACGGGCTCATCGGGCTTCAGAATGCGCTCCTTGACGAACCGCACCAAGCCGCGCACCCCGTGCGGGTCGGCATGCCCCACCGTGTCGGCCAGCACGAGGGCGCGCGCTCCGGCATCGATGGCGGCGCGGTAGAGCTTGGCCAACGTGTCCGGATGGGAGCGCGTGGTGTCCTCGGTGACGTACATCGACAGCAAACCCCGCTGGACTGCAAACGAAACCGCCTGTTCGGTGTGCGCAAGCAGTGCGTTCAGGTCCCAGCCCTCGGCAAGCGCACGGATGGCGCTGGAGCCAAGGAAGGTCGAAGCTTCGATGGGGATGCCCGCCTGCTGGGAGATTTCGACGATGGGCTCGACGTCGGAACGCACCGTGCGCGCGGCGCAGTTGGCGCGAATGGGCAGGCGCTGGCGCGCAATTTCCTTTGCCAGGGCCAATGAGTGCGCGAAGGCATTCGGGCCGGTGCACGGCATCCCGATGTTGGCCGATTCGATCCCCAGCTCGGCCATGTAGTGCAGGGCCTTGAGCTTGACTTCAAGGGGCGGGTTCTGGATCGAGGGGGACTGCAGCCCGTCCCTCAGGGTCTCGTCACACAGCTCTACGCGTCGCGGACGGGCGAGGTCGGTCTGCGCGTTCCAATCGAAGACGAGCTCTTCCAAGCGCAAATCGCTCATGGCGCCCCCTCCCGGCAATCAACGACGTACAGTGTAGCCCATCTTTCCGTTCTGGCGCAAACCGGTCGCACCTAGAATGGAAGCGCCCTCACAAACCCGTGCAGCGTTTGTGAGGGCGTCACCTGCGATGATCGATGCAGTCGGTTTCAGTCCACCCACATCAGCCGTGCCAACTCCGCGCCGTCGCCCCTGCGCGAGCCCAACTTGAGCACGCGCGTGCAACCGCCGGGCCGCTCCTTGTAGCGCGGGCCCAGTTCGGCAAACAGCTTCTCCACCAGCGCGCCGTCCTGCAACACGCTGAAGGCGCGCCTGCGGGTGTGGATGCTGTCCCGCTTGGCCAGGGTCACGATGCGCTCCGCCAGGCGGGCGCTCTCCTTGGCCCGAGCCACGGTGGTGTCCACTTTCCCGTGCTCGATCAGTATCTTGACCTGCGTGGCCAGCATCAGCTTGCGGTGGGCGTGCTCGCGGTTGAGCCTGCGGAATTTTATGCGGTGCATGTTCAACCTCCCCGATGTTTCACGGCCAGCTCGTAGCCGAGCTCGTGCAGGTATTGGATCACCTTTTCCAAGCTCTTCTCGCCAAAACCGTGGATGTCTCGAATTTCCTCTTTGGTCTTTTTCGTCAAATCGCCCAGCGTGATAATGCCTTTGCTCTCCAGCAGATTGCAGGCGCGCGTGTCGAAATCCAGCTGACGCAGCGGCATGCTCAGGCGCTCGTCCACTGCGCTGGTTTCCTCAGCCGCCCCGAACGGGTGCGCCGAGAACTGCTGGAACAAGCCAAACTGCTTGACCAGCATGCTGGCGGCATGGTGCAGCGCTTCGTCGGGTTTGATGCCCCCGTTGGTGAGGATGTCCAAGCAGAGCTGGTCGTAATCCGTGCGCCCGCCGACCCGCGTATCCTCCACCCGAAAGTTCACCTTGCGCACGGGGGAGAAAATCGCATCCAGCGCGATGACGCCAAGCGGGGAGTCTTCTTTCTTGCTGCGCTCGGCCATCTGGTAGCCCTGGCCCGCTTCAACTTCCATTTCCAAGGCCAAAT
Source organism: Candidatus Bipolaricaulota bacterium (assembly GCA_036507575.1). Classification (GTDB taxonomy): domain Bacteria; phylum Bipolaricaulota; class Bipolaricaulia; order RBG-16-55-9; family JAJCYT01; genus DATCIV01. Next base: position 2,414 of record DATCIV010000014.1, read on the forward strand.
GGCCGTCCTCGTTCAAGGTGGCAACGTACTGCTTGGGGTCCACCACCGACACGCCCCGCTCCGTTTCCAGATCCGCCGCAGTGACCACTTTGGGTCCATCCACGTTGAGGTAGATGTGCTTGACTTCCGGATCCTCCATGCGCAGCGCCAGTATTTTCAGATTGAGCAGGATCTCCAGCACGCTCTCGCGCATGCCGGGCAGCGTTTCGTATTCGTGGTGATGCCCTTCGAAGCGCACGCGCGTGACCGCCGCGCCGGGAGTGGACGAAAGCAGCACGCGCCGCAGCGCATTGCCCAGCGTCACGCCGAATCCCCGCTCCAGCGGCTCCACCACAAACACGCCTTGGGTGTCGGTCAAGGTCTTGGTGGCGATTTTGGGTTGATCGGTCTTTGCAGCCACGCGCCCTCCTTAGCGGGAGTAGTACTCCACGATCAATTGGGTCCGAATGGTTTGCTCCAGTTGATCAACCTGAGGCGTCTGCAGCACGCGCACACCGTGGTCGAGCCGTTCGAGCCAGCTGGGGATCGTTTGCTTGCTCTTGGCCTCCAATATCGCTTTAACGCCACTCTTGCCCATGGCGCTGTCCTTCAGCAGGATTTCATCGCCGGGGTTCGCCGAATAGGCCGCGAAATTGACGCTGCGCCCGTTGACCGCGAAGTGGCCGTGGCCGATGAGCTGGCGCGCCTGGTCGCGAGAGTGGGCAAACCCCGCGCGAAAGATGATGCTGTCCAACCTGCATTCGAGCATCATCATCAACTGGTCGCCCGTGACCGCGCCGGGCACGCGCTTGGCGCGCTCCACGTAGTTGCGGAACTGGCGCTCGCGCAGGCCGTAAATCCTTTTGGCTTTTTGCTTCTCGCGCAGCCGCTGGCCGTACAGCGAGGGTTTTCGCCCACGCCTTGCCATCCCCGGGGGGTCGCCGCGCCTGTCAATCGCGCACGCCGGCGAAAAACAGCGCGCTCCCTTCAAAAACAGCTTTTCGCCCTCCCGGCGACAAAGCCTGCATTTCGGTCCTGTGTACCGTCCCACGGCAGCCTCCTTCAATATCCTCGCATGTCCATGTCCACAACCTGCCCAGTTCAGCCGTGCGCCATGGGAGTGACGTTCTTGACGTCCTCCACCCGCAGCCCAGAGTTCTTGAGGGCGTTGATCACCGCATTGCGACCCGAGCCGGTTCCCTTCACCATCACCTGCACCGAACGTATGCCGAAATCCTTGGCCTTGGTCAGCAGTCGCTCGGTGGCCAACTGTGCGGCGTAGGGCGTGCTTTTCTTAGATCCCTTGAAACCCACCGTCCCCGGCGTGCTCCACGCAAGCACCGAGCCGTTGATGTCGGTGAGCGTCAGGATCGTGTTGTTGAAGGTTGAATGCACGAAAATCTTGGCTCGATCCACTTTCTTCACAGCCATCTGCTAGCCTCCTTGGACGTCATGGCAAAGGGCAGGAAACAAGAAACCGCAAACCAGCAATCTCGCAACTGTCCGGTTTCCGGCTTCACGTCTCCTCGAAACATGACATCACGCAGCTTTGCGCTGCTGCTTGTTGCGCGAACCGGCCTTGGCTGGGCGCGGTCCCTTCCAGGTGCGGGCGTTGGATTTGGTCTTCTGGCCGCGGCAGGGCAGGCCCGCGGTGTGACGTAATCCTCGATAGCTCTTGATGTCCTTCAAGCGCTGTACGTCGCCTTTCACCTTGCGGTGCAAGTCGCCCTCCACCACGTAGTTGGCCTCGAGCTCCTTGCGCAGCTCCGAGATCTCGGCTTCGGTCAAATTCTGCGACCGCTTGTCCGGGTTCAACCCCGTCTTTTGAATCAACTGCCTGGACATGCTGGGGCCGATGCCGTAGATGTACGTCAGGGCCACTTCCAACCGCTTGTTGGGCAAGTCCACGCCGGCAAGTCTTACCACATCAGCCTCCTTAGCCTTGGCGCTGCTTATGCTTGGGGTTCTTGCAGATCACCTGCAAACGCCCTCGCCGCCGAATCAACTTGCACGACTCGCACATCTTCTTGACGGAACTTCTCACTTTCATCGCGCTTCACCTCTTCATCGATTCAAACACAACGCACCGCCAGGGCTTCCAGGGAGTGGCCGTCGGTCAGCAGCTGCGGCCCCTCCTCGGTGATCCACACCATTTCCTCCAGGTGCACGGCCCACCCACCCTGCGGGGTCAGCACGGTCCAACCGTCCTGCGCCACGCGCTCAACGCCTTGATCCTCCATGGCCATCGGCTCAATCGCCAACACCATCCCTGGCCGCAACTTGGGCCCCCTGCCGCTTGGCCCGAAGTTGGGGACGTTGGGATCCTCGTGCATGCGGCGGCCGATGCCGTGCCCCACGAAGTTCTTGACCACACCGTACCCTTGCGCTTCGATGTAGCTCCCGATCGCGTGCGAGATGTCGCCCACCCGGTTGCCCACCTGCGCCTGCTCGATCCCCCGGCGCAGCGCCTCGCGGTCGACCTCAATCAGTCGCAGCGCCCTGGCGCTTGCCGGTCCGATGGACACCGTGGTGGCCGTATCCGCATAGAGCCCGTCCTTGTGGATGCCGACGTCAAGGCTGAGCAGGTCACCACACCGCAACAGCCGCTGGGGCGACGGAATGCCGTGCACGATTTCATCGTTGAGCGACGCACAGATGGACGCCGGGAACCCGCGATACCCCTTGAACGCGGGCTGTGCGCCGCACGCGCGGATGCGCCGCTCGGCGTGGGCGTCCAACTGCTCCGTGGATACCCCGGGCTGCGCCAGCTCCGCCAGCTCGCTCAGGATTTGGCACAACACGTGCGCGTTGGCGCGCATCACTTCTACTTCCTTCTGCGTCTTGATCGTGATCATTTCGTTGCACTCACCGACAATGTCTTCAAGATGCGCCGCTGGATCGTGGGGATGTCCCCGGTGCCCTGCACGCGGTGGAGAATGCCCCGTTCCTGATAAAACGCCACCAGCG
>DATCIV010000015.1:0-2264 GCA_036507575.1 Candidatus Bipolaricaulota bacterium
GCTACAATGAGCCCACCTTTCACTAAACGGATGATTGAGAATACCTTTATCCCCGCAGGAGGTGTCCATGCTCAAAGCCCACATCCAAGCAGCAATGGAACAAGCGCACTACGAGATCATCAAGGACGAAAATCCGTACTACGGTGAGATCGAGGCGTGCCGTGGAGTGTGGGCCGTGGGAAAAACCCTGGAGGAGTGCCGAAGGGAGTTGGAATCAACTCTAGAGGATTGGTTGGTTCTCAGTTTGAAACAAGGGTTGCCCATCCCGAAGGTCAGCGCTTGATCAGTGAGTTCCAGGCCGCATGGCAAGCAGACGCAACCCGTTGAGCACCACGATCAGGGTGCTCCCCTCATGGCCCACCACGCCCAGCGGCAAGGGCAGGACAAAGCCGGGGATCAGCGCCGGCAACACCAGGGTGGAGAAGATCAAGCCCACGATCACCGAGATCGAGAAAACCACGTTCTGGCGCACCACGCGCACGGCCTGGCGGCTGAGGCGGATGAAGAAGGGCAGCTTGCTCAGATCGTCGTTCATCAGCACCACGTCGGCGGTCTCAAGCGCCACGTCCGAGCCCGCGCCGCCCATGGCCATTCCCACCGAGGCCGCCGCAAGCGCCGGGGCGTCGTTGACCCCGTCGCCCACCATCAGCAGCTTCCCCTCCTGAGCCAGCTGGTGCACGATCTCCACCTTCTGCTCTGGCAGCAATTCGCTGAAAACCTCTTCCACGCCCCCTTGCTTTGCGATGTGATTGGCCACGTTGCGGTTGTCCCCGGTGAGCATGGCGATGCGCCGGATGCCTAGGTTCTTGAGCGCCTCGATCGTGCGCTTTGCCTCGGCCCGCAAGGTGTCGGCCACCGCGATATAGCCCACCGGCTCCCAGTGAACTGATTTGCCGGAGAACGCCTTGCGCTCCTGGCTGCTGCGCACGACCAGCATCGCGGTCTTGCCCTGCTGCTGCAGCGCCTGGCCGATCATGCGGATGGCGGGGGAGAGCTCGATTTGCTTGTCCATGAACAGCTTGTCGTTGCCGATGTACACCACCTCCACGTGACCATCGCGCTGGAAGCAGGCCTGAACGCCGTGGCCCGCCACGGAGTGGAACTCCTCGGGCTCCTCCAAATCAAGGCCCAGGGACTGCGCCCTGCGCACGATGGCCTGGCCGATGGGGTGCTCGCTCTTGCGCTCGGCGCTTGCCGCGATCTGCAGCACGTTGGCCTCGCTGTACTTCTGCAGCGGGCGCACGTCCACCACCTGGGGTTTGCCCACCGTCAGGGTGCCGGTCTTGTCGAAGGCGATGGCTTCGATGGCCGCGGTCTTGTCCAGATAGGCGCCGCCCTTGAGCAGCACCCCGGCGCGCGCGGCGGCGCCGATGGCGCTGAGGATGCTGGCCGGCGTGCTGATGATGAGCGCGCAGGGGCTGGCCACCACCATCAAAGTGATGGCGCGGTAGAAGATCTTCTCGAATGGCTCGTCGATGAAAAACCAGGGGATGAAAAACGTCAACGCCGTCGCGGCGAAGACGGCCAACGTGTAGGGCTGGCTGAAGCGATCAAAGAAACGCTGGGCGGGGGCCGGGTCCTGCTGAGCCGCCTCGATGAGCTGGATGATCTTGCTCAGGGTGCTTTCCGAGGCCAGCTTCTTGACCTCGACCTCCAGGGCGCCGCTGCCGTTGATCGTGCCGGCGAAGACGACGTCGCCCGACTCCTTGTACACCGGCACGCTCTCGCCGGTGATGGGGCTTTGGTCCACGGTGCTTACGCCCTTGAGCACGACGCCGTCTGCGGGCAGGCGCGCGCCGGGGGATACCAGCGCCACGTCGCCCACCTGGAGCTCCTCCAGGCGCACGGGGAACTGGGCTCCGTCCTTGCGGATGATGGCTTCGTCGGGGTAGAGCTTGGACAAGGCCTCGATGGCGCGTCGCGTGCGGTCCATGGCCAGCGTCTCCAGCCCGCCGCTCAAGGTGAACAAGAACAGCAGCAAAGCGCCTTCCTCCCACGCGCCGATGGCGCCCGCGCCCAGCGCGCCCGCCAGCATCAGGGATTCGATGTTCAGGGTCTTGCGACGGGCGTCCTGCCAAAGCTGCACGACGCCGCTGTAGCCGCCGGCCAGATAAGACACCACGGCCGCGGTCCAGATCGCCCACTGCGGCAGCAGGCCGCTGACGCGCAGGCCTCCGATCCAGCCGACCAGCAGGGCGATCAGGGTTACCACAGCCAGGAGCAATTCGTCGTTGAGGCGAAACCATCGGTGCATGGCGCGGCCA
>DATCIV010000016.1:0-3816 GCA_036507575.1 Candidatus Bipolaricaulota bacterium
TATCTGCTGGGGCTGCAACGGCTGCTGGAGTTCCAACCGCCGGCTTCCTCCAAGAAAGCTTGAGGGAAGGGCAGCAGGTTTAGCGAGATTTTGCAGGGCCTGCTGTGCAGGCCAAGCCTGCGAAGCTGGCCGCCCGCAGAGCGGGCCCTGCGATAACTTCGGTTTGAAGGGGTGGTTTTAAGCTGGTAAACTGTCGCAATCGTTTTGGGTCTATAGCTCAGTGGTAGAGCGCGCGCCTGATAAGCGCGAGGTCGTTGGTTCGATCCCAACTAGACCCACCACCCCAAGGCTAGAGATCCGAGCGGGGCCGTAGCTCAGTTGGGAGAGCACCTGGTTTGCAACCAGGGGGTCGTCGGTTCGAGTCCGATCGGCTCCACCAAAGTTCCAATGTCCCCCCCCAGCGCGCCCTGTTTCCATTGATTCACGACCCAAACGCCTTTAGAATGGGGCAGGTTTAATCGCCATACACTTCAGGAGGGAAACGAATGCAAACCTTAGTCATCATCTTGGGGGTGGCCATTCTGGGAGGGTTCTTGCTGATCGGCGCCTTTGGGCCGGGGGCAGGGGGGTTCAATAACCTGGTCATCGAGGAAATTCGTTTTGAGGAAGCGACTCGCGGCCCCGACATCGACGAATGGATCGTGATCGCCAACCGCACCGGCACGCCCGTGGATCTGACCGGCTGGAAAATCGAAAGCGGAGACGGTCCCGGCGCCCCGCCCTCCGTAGGCCAAACGTACTTCTTCCCCGCGGGCTGCACCCTGCCCCCGCGCGGCAAGGTGTACGTCCATTCGGGCCCGACCGTGGACGGCACGCATCCCGCTCCCCAGTGCAACCAGCTCCGAATCGATCTGTATGCGAAATGGAACGCCCAACCCAACTCACCGACGGGTTGGTGGCAGGGGGTGGCCGAGATCGGCAACACCGTCTGGCACAACGAGGGGGACACGGCGTGGCTGCTGAGATATTCAGGCGGAGCCGGCCTGTTCGTTTACGATCGCATTGACACGTGCCGCTACAACGGCAACGAGGCCAACGGCGTGAAGAAGTGCCGTTGATTCCTGCAACGTATTTTGCGAGGAGGCCTTTGCCGCAGCGCCTGCAAAGGCCTCCTCGCTTTGACGAAAGCTGAGAGGGTAACCCAGCGATGTCGCTTGCCGTTTCCATCTACGTTCCTTCGGGCATCGTCATGGCCACCGACAGCCGCATCAGCGGCCTGCTGACGCGCACCGAGGAGAAGAAGGACGGCACGGTGACCCGCATCCACGAGCGGATCGTGTTCTCCGACAGCGCGCAGAAGCTGCTCATGTTCGAGAAAGCGGGCGTGGCCATCTCCACCTTCGACACCGCCATCGTTGAGAAGTACCCCGTCGAGCACCATTTGAAGCGCTTCATGGAGCTTGAGCAGCCGGAGAAGGAAACGTCCATCGAGGAGATCACCCGCAAGCTGGTGGGGTATTTCAAGGTGCGCTTTGCCAATACCGGCGTGGGCTTCCACGTCGCCGGCTACCGTCCCGAAGGCACGCAGCACGTTCCCTACGTCTTCAGCTGCCACACCCTGGCCGAGCCCACCCCCACCCGACGCAACGCCAAGGAGGAGGATCAGGTGGTCTACGGCATCACGCGCAGCGGCGAAACCCAGATCACCAACCGCCTCATCGACGCCTCCTCCACCCCCGTGTTCGACGCCATGCCCTTGCAGGATGCAGTGGATTACGCCCTGTTCCTGATGCGCACCACCATTGACACCCTGCGCTTTGAGCCGCGCTTTCCCTCGGTGGGCGGGCCCATTGATCTGCTGGTCATCACCCCACACGGGATGCGCTTCTTGCAGTGCAAGACGCGCTACGATCAGATGGAGCCGGACAAGTAATGCCCCCTGGCTTCGATCGCCTGCTGTTTGGACCCTCCGGTGTGGCCCACAGCGCCGCCAAACAGGACACGCTCAGCGGCATCGAGCGCGTGGCCGAGCTGGGCCTGGACTGCATGGAGCTGGCCTTCGTCCAGCGCGTCAGCATGGGGCCGGACAAAGCGGCTCAGGTCAAGGCCGCCGCCGAGCGGCACAACGTGCGCCTGACGGTCCACGCTCCCTACTACATCAACCTCAACTCGCCCGAGCCGCAGAAGATTCTGGACAGCAAGTCCCGCATGCTGCAGGCGGCGCGCGTGGGCGCGGCCTGCGGCGCGGAGAGCGTGTGCATCCACGCGGCCTTCTACATGGGAGTTGACGCGGACACGGTGTACCAACGCGTCAAGGCGGGCTTTGGCGAGGTGGTGGAGGCGCTGAAACGGGAGGGCGTTGACGTTTGGATGAGGCCCGAGGTGATGGGCAAACCGGCCCAATTCGGCACGGTGAGTGAGACCGTGCGGTTGAGCCGAGAGGTCTCCGGGGTGCTGCCCCTGATCGATTTTGCCCACCTGCACGCCCGCTCCGGCGGGGCGTTCAACACGCATGAAGAGTTTTGCGCGGTGCTGGAAGAAGTCAAAACCGGCTTGGGCGCCGCAGCGCTTGAACGGCTCCATCTCCACGTCTCGGGCATCGAGTACGGCCCAAGCGGCGAGAAGCATCACCTGAACCTGGAGGACTCCGACTTCAAGTACCGCCACCTGCTGCGCGCCTTGAAGGAGTATCGCTGCAGGGGTTTTGTGATCTGCGAGAGCCCCAACCAGGAGGATGACGCCCTCCTGCTCAAGCGGGCGTACGAGGCGCTGTAAGCGCTTTTCATCGAAAGTTCACCTTTTCATCGTTCAATGGCAACGCCCGCGGTGCTACACTGGAAGCGATGAAACCCAACGGTGGCTGGATCCGCGCAAGCGCGTGCATGGCGGCGCTGACGCTGTGCTGGGTGACGGCAGCCTTTGCCGGCATCGAGGGGCAGGGCCAATCGCCCGTTGACCCTGAAAGCGACGTCAAGGTCTGGCATGCGCAGGCTGCTCATGTTTTTCCCAGCGTTGCCCTATAATCGAGGAGTTAGAAAGGGGGCACCATGAAGGAGTTTCGCGTCAAGGTAGTTGAGCGTCCGGGGCAACTGGCGTTGGTGAAGGCGGCGTTGAGTCAAAAACTGACGGACATACACATGATGGCCGGCCTGGGCTCCGCCGGCCCGCTCATCACCTTCATCGCCGAGAACGAAGCGCAAGCCCGCGCGACCTTGAAAGAACTGGGCCTGTCGTACGAGGAAGTGGAGATCCTGACCGTCATTCTGTCCGACCAGCCGGGGGAGCTTGCCAAGCTGGCCCGCAAGCTGGGCGATGCAAACATCAACATCAACTCGATCCACGTGCTGGGCACGCAAAACCAGCAAACCAAGGTGGCTTTGACCGTCAGCGATGCGGCCAAGGCAAAACAGGTTCTGGGATTACGGTAGCCGCCAGTGAGAAAAGGGAGCGCCCACCAGGACGCTCCCTCCCTTTGCATGGCCTTGTCAGCCGCCAGATTTGGCTATCCCTGCAGCGCGGCGATCTTCTCGTTCAGCGCCTCCAGCAGCATGCCAAGCGCGTTCGTCTGCGCCGGGTTGCCAACGCGCGGCCCGCCGTCTCGTCCGGGGCCGCGATCTCCATGACGCGGTTGTCCTTCCGTTCCAGTGCCGCGATCCCCTGCGCCGCGCTGCGGTCCGTTGGCTTCGTCGGGACCCGGCTGGCCCATGAGCGGCATCAACGCGCGCTCGAGCGCCTCAAACTGGCTTGCCGTCAGCATGTCCTTGATGGCCTCGTTGTTGGCCTGCTTTACGGCCTGCAGCGCGTCAACGGCCGCCTGGACCTTTTGCTGTTCGGCCTGCAACGCGGTTTCAAACTCCTCGGCGCTGCCGGTCCAGC
>DATCIV010000017.1:0-3074 GCA_036507575.1 Candidatus Bipolaricaulota bacterium
GTGCGCGCCGTGGACGCGGTCAAACCGCGGCCCAACATCGAGCTGCTCAAGGCCGCCGTACAGGACGGCACCGGCCTGGTGTACGCCGTGTGGTTCAACCAACCCTGGCTCAAGACCCAGCTCAAAGTGGGGCAGAAGGTCTCCATGTACGGGGAGGTCAGCTACGAATTCGGCCAGGTGCAGCTGAGCAACCCGGTCTGGGAGCCGGCCGAACAGTCGTTGTTCACGGGCAGGCTGGTGCCGATCTATCCGGCGACCAAGGGCATCCAGCAGGCGGCCCTGATCCGCCTCATCCGCGACAACGTGCAGCGCTACCGCGAGCGCATCATGGAAATCCTGCCCGAACCAATCCGCCAGCGCGAAGGCCTGCTGCCGCGCACCCAGGCCATCGAGAGCGTGCATTTTCCAAAGTCGGTCGAGGACTTCGAGCGGGCGCGCAGCACGCTTGCCTTCGAGGAGCTGTTCCTGTTTCAGCTCGGTGTGGCGTTGCACCGTTCCCGGACGCAGGCGGCGCAGGGTCGCTCACTCCAGGTGGCCGATGAGGTGATGGACGATGTAGCGGCCTCCCTGCCCTTCAAGCTCACCAGGGCCCAGGCGCAAGCCATCGCCGAAATCCGCAAGGACATGGCCACACCGCACCCCATGAACCGCCTGCTCCAGGGGGACGTGGGTTCCGGCAAGACCGTGGTGGCCGCTATCGCCTGCCTGATCGCGATCAAGGCCGGATTCCAAGCCTGCTTGATGGCCCCCACCGAGATCCTGGCCCAGCAGCACATGGGCAACCTGAACGCCCTGCTGACGCCGCTTGGCGTGCGCTGCGGGTTGATGGTGGGAAGCCTGAAGGAATCTGAAAAACGCGACCTGCGCGAGCGGGCCGCTCTCGGCATGGTTGACCTTTTGATTGGCACGCACGCCTTGTTGGAGGATGAGGTCTCGTTCAAGCAGCTGGGCCTTGCCGTGATCGACGAGCAGCACCGCTTCGGCGTGATCCAGCGGGCCAAGCTCGAGCAGAAGGGTTCTCAGGTGGACGTGCTGGTGATGAGCGCTACGCCGATCCCGCGCACGATCATGCTCACCTTGTACGGCCAGTTCGAGGTCTCGATCCTGGATGAGCTTCCCTTCGAGAAGCAGATCAAGACCTACTGGCTGTCCGAGGACAAGCGCGATGAGGTCTACGCGCTTGCGGCCAACGAGATCAAGGCCGGCGCGCAGGCGTACGTGGTCTATCCGCTGGTCGAGGAAACGGAAACCAGCGACCTGCGGGCCGCCGTGCAGATGAAGGAGGAGCTGGAAGCCACGCATTTCAAAGGGCTTGCGGTGGGCCTGCTGCACGGGCGCATGAAGGATTCTGAGAAGCAGGAGGTCATGAAGGCGCTGCGCGCAAAGCAGGTGCAGGCGCTGGTCAGCACCACGGTGGTCGAGGTGGGCATCGACGTGCCGGACGCCTCGCTCATGGTGATCGAGCACGCCGAGCGCTTTGGACTGTCCCAGCTGCACCAGCTGCGCGGCCGCATCGGGCGGGCGGGACAGAAGGCGCTTTGCTTTGCCATCGCCTCGGCCAAGACCGAGGAGGCGCGCGCGCGTTTGGGCGTGTTTCAACAATACCTGGACGGCTTCAAGATCGCAGAGGCGGACTTGGAAATTCGCGGGCCGGGCGAGTTGTTGGGATTGGCCCAGCACGGGCTGGACACGACCTTCCGCGCAGCCGATCTGATCCGCGACCTGAAGCTGATGCAGCGCGCGCGCGGCGAGGCGCTGCTCTATTTTCAAGACCATCCGGACACGCCGCTGCTTGAGGTGTTCCAAAAGCGCTTTGGCGAGAACTTCGAGTGGGCGAGGTTCTAGCAATGACTCAATCGAGCGTTGAAAGAGGCTCTTCCACACCCTCCATTCGTTTCGATCGTAACGAGCTTGCTGGCGCTTTCGGGGATATCGGGACGGATCTGCCCCTTGTCATAGGCGTCGCATTGGCGGCCAACCTCGACGGCACCAGCGTTTTGGTCATGTTCGGTCTCATGCAGATCCTGACGGGGTTGCGCTATCGAATTCCCATGCCCGTGCAGCCGCTCAAAGCGATGGCCGCGATCGTGATCGCTCAGAAAATAGGTGGCCCCGTGCTCTACGGTGCAGGGCTTGCCATTGGGATTATCATGTTTCTCTTGTCGGTTTCGGGCTTGCTGGATTGGCTTGCGCGCATCGTGCCCAAGAGCGTGGTGCGCGGCATTCAGTTCGGGCTTGGCCTGCAACTGGCTACCCTGGCGCTTAGGGACTATGTTCAAGCGGATGGGGCAGTTGGGTACTGGCTGGCGGGGGTGGCGTTTGTGCTTGCCGTCATCTTCCTGGGGAACCGAAAGTACCCGGCCGCGCTTTTTCTCGTGGTCGTCGGCTTTGTGTATGCCGTTGCCCTCAAACTCCAGTTCTCCTCCATCCTGGAAGGCGTCGGTTTTGGACTGCCCCAGGTTTACGTGCCTCAATGGCAGGACGTGCTCACGGGCTTTCTCCTGCTTGCGCTGCCGCAAATCCCCTTGTCGCTGGGGAACTCCATTCTCGCGACCCGGCAAATCGCCGAAGACCTGTTTCCCCATCGCCGGCTGACGATACGCAAGATCGGTTTCACGTATGCCCTGATGAATTTGATCAACCCCTTCTTCGGAGGCATTCCCACTTGCCATGGGTCCGGTGGCATGGCGGGACATTACGCTTTCGGGGCGCGCACGGGCGGCTCGGTCATCATCGAAGGCGCGCTCTACGTTTTCCTGGGTTTATTCTTCGGCCAGGTGTTTGACGCTGTTGTAGGCGTTTTCCCTTTGCCCATCTTGGGCGTTATTTTGCTGTTTGAAGGGTTGGCGCTGATGTTATTGGTGCACGGCTTTTCGTCATCCAAGGGGGATCTCACCATTATCATGCTGGTCGGCCTCATCGCGGTGGGACTCCCTTACGGATACCTTATAGGGATGGTGGTCGGCGTCGCGCTCGCACATCTGATGAAGCGCCGACGGATGTCGCTGGCAGAATAGAAACCGCCGCGCCACCTTTTTACCCCTTGTCGCCGAACTGCAGCGGCTGGCCCGGTG
>DATCIV010000018.1:0-4013 GCA_036507575.1 Candidatus Bipolaricaulota bacterium
TTCATCTGGATTCCTGCTTCCGCAGGAATGACAGACAATAAGCTCGCAATCCTTGTTTCTTGCACAACTTAACTCTACCATCGGATGGAGAACCCTTGATACTCCCCTTGATAGGGCTGCCAATCGACCACGACGTTCTCAACGTGCGCCAAGGGCGCTCCACGATGGCACCATGCGATCATCAGTTCCACTTGCGCGCCGGGGCCTTCCAATACCACTTCCACATCCCCATCGGGCAGGTTGCGCACGAAGCCCGCAAGGCTCAACTCGACGGCCTTCGCTTTGGCGTACGCGCGGAAGGACACGCCTTGAACCACTCCACTGACCACCACGTGCGCGCGCTTTAACTCCATAGGCGACCTCCATCCTTACAGTGCCAACATGGCCATCGCAAATCCCCCTCTATCCCCCTTTAGAAAAGGGGGAAGCACCTCTCCCCTTGGTAAAGAGGGCATGGGGGGATTGTGGTTTTCAAGTCGGCGTGCACGCGCCGCCCACGGGTTGCTCGTCCAGGAAGCGGTGCAGGTCGTTTTCGTCACATTGGGATGCAACCGCGTTTTCGCCGAATTTTCATCTGTTTTCCCTTTTGTGTTCGCCAGACAGGCGCTACACTGTAAGCAACCCATATGCATTGGAACCTGCATTTCTCTCTACCGCGTCGTTGGAGTGGCACCATGCGCTGGGCCGGCTTTTTGATCATTTTGTTGAGCGCGTGGGCGCTCCAGGCAAGCACGCCAGCCTCCGCCACCTTGCAAGCCAGGGTGGGACTCGACACGGTGTACCTGACCAAGCCAGCTGCGTCCCCGGATGGCGCCATCGTCACGCCCTTCGACTTGAGCCTGAGCTTGTACCGCACGGTGCTGAGGAATTTGAGCTTTCCCGAAACCATCCTGTGCGGGGCGGACGGAAGGCTGTATTTCACGCAAACCTTTGCGCCCCAAAGCGTGGGCGCTGCAGCGTCCATCCTCATCCACCAGCAACAACGCGTCGTGGAAAAGTCGGAGCTGACCTACCACCAGCTGATGCGGGCCAACCAAGATGGCAGCAGCCAGGCCGCCCTGGTGGAATGGGACAGCCTCACGCTCCAGCCCAGCTCGCTGGTGGCAACGGCGCAGGGCGACCTCTACCTGGGAACCACCTCCCAGGACGGCCAGCCCACCCAGGGCCTGTGGCGCATCGCCAACGCGTTTCAGCAAAACGGCCCGCAACTTGGATTTCCCCGATTGTTGATCCCGCCAGAGCGCTTCCAATCTCCGCTTGAGCCCGTCAGCTACAGCGTGCGTCCCCAGGCCATGCTGACCGCGGGTCCCTTCACCGGCGACCTGTTGATCATCGACGCGCCCGTGCCTTCGCTCGTTCCCGGCGGCAGGGTGCTGCGCGCGCAGGCGCCGGAGTTTGCCGAGGTGGTCACGTTCATCCCGCCAAGCATGGACCCGCAAATGCAACGACCGTTCAAGCCCGCAGGCCTTGCCTTAACCTTGCAAGGGGACGTGCTCGTCACCGATTTCGCCAACGACAAGGTGATTCGATTTGCGCCGGATGGAGAACCGCTCGGCGTCTTCGCCGCGCTCAAGAGCCCCAATCAAATCGCCGTGGGATCGGACGGCCTGGTGTACGTGACCAACCTGGAATTTCGCGGCGTGAACGTCACCGGCGGGCTGTTCATCTTCGACACGGAAGGCAACCTGCTCGCTTCGGAGCAATCGCCCCAGTTCCTGCGCGGCGTGACCGTGTGCCCGACGCTGTGAACGAGCGCTGAGTCCCCCAACGTTTTGTGCGTCATGGCTGCGCCCCAGGCACTCCACTAAGATACCTGTGTGTATGGGCCGCTTTCGCGTCGTTGGATTGACCGCGCTCTTGTTTGTCGCCTCGTTGGCCATCGGCTTGGGCTTCATCCAGTTCTTGGAACAGCGCCGTCAAGAGGAACAACTGCGCGCGCTGGGCCAGATCGCCGCGTCCTCCACCGACGCGCTGCAGCGCCAACTGAACCAGTCCCTTTCCGCCGCCTATGCGCTTGCCTCGATGCTGCGCCAGTTCAAGGGGATCACTGATTTTGAGGCCGTTGCCGCCGACATGATCGAAAGCTACGGCGGCATCAGCAGCCTGCAGCTGGCCCCCAACGGCCTGATCTCGCAGGCATATCCCCCCGCACAGCGCTCAACTTCACTGGGCCAGGACCTGCTGAACGACCCATCTACCCAGAGCCCGTTGACGGCGGCAGTGGAGTCGGGAGAGTTGACCCTCATCGAACGTCCCCCGTCGGCACAAGGCGCTAGGGAGATGTTGGGCTGTCTGCCGGTCTATCTGGCCGACGATCTGGGCCGGGAGCGCTTCTGGGGCTTTGTGGTGGTCGTGATCCCGATGGAGACGGTGTTGAAGAGCCAATTCAGCGGGCTGGAGCGGCAAGGCTATCGCTACGAATTGGCGTGGACGGACGCGGCGACGGGGCAGCGCGTCACGCTGGCGCGCTCGGCGGGGGCACAAGCGCCAAACGGCAACGTCGTCACCGACTTTCGAGTGGCCCAAGCCAGCTGGACGCTTTCGCTCTCCTTCGCGCAGAGCGCGTCTTTCAACCTGGCCCTGGCCGCCGAAGTGGCGCTCGTAGGCCTGATCAGCGGGTTGCTTTCGACCCTGTTGTACGCATTGATGCGCCAACCCGCGCTGTTGCAGCGGCAAATCGCGCTCAAGACCCGCGAGCTCTCGAACGCCAACGAGCAACTCGTGGCCGAGATCATCGAGCGCAAAACGGCCGAGGAGAAGTATCGCGACCTGTTCGACAACGCCAACGACGGAATTTACACCCTGGACCGCAAAGGGTTGATCGCCTCCTTTAACCAGAAGGCCGCAGCCCTGACGGGCCACGCGCGCGCCGAAGTGCTGGGCGAGCCTTATGCAATGCTGATCGCTCCGGCGGATCGGTCCAAGGCGCGACGGACCTTCATCCGCAACCTGAGGGGCGAACTGCAGACCTTCGAGCTGCGTTTGCTCAGAACGGACGGACAGCAGGTCGTGGTGGAGATCAACACGCGGCCCATCTTCCACGGCGGCCAGATCGTCGGCGTGCAAGGCATCGCGCGCGACGTCACCGAGCGCAAGGCGCTGGAGGAGCTCCAGGACGAGTTCGTGTCCACGGTCTCCCACGAGCTGCGCACCCCGCTCACCTCCATCAAGGGCTACACGGAGCTCCTGTTGCTGGAGGACGTCGGCTCGCTGGACGAGCAGCAGAAGTCGTTCCTGGACATCCTGCTGGACAACACCAACCGCCTGGGCCACCTGATCGACGACCTGCTGGACATCGAGAAGCTGGGCGCCGGCAAAGTCCAGTTCCACTATGAAGAAATCGACGTGAACGACGCGCTGATCATGGTGGCGGAAACCTTTCAGGTCACCGCGCAGAAGAAGGGCTTGCAGCTGCACCTGATGCTCGGCTCGCGGCTGTGGGTGAGGGCCGACCAGGGCCGGCTCATCCAGGCGTTCTCCAACCTGCTGTCCAACGCCATCAAGTACACCCCGCACGGACACGTCTCGGTGAGATCGTACGCCCAGGCGGACCAGGCCGTGGTGCAGGTTGCGGACACCGGCATCGGCATCGGGGAGGCCGACCTCGCGCGGCTGTTCCAACGCTTCTTCCGAGCCCAGCACGACTACGTGCGCAAGGTGGGCGGCACCGGCCTGGGGCTGGCGATCGCCAAAGCCATTCTGGAGGAACACCAGGGGCGACTTGAGGTGGAAAGCAAGTTGGGTCAAGGGACCACGTTCAGCGTCCACCTTCCCCTGCTGGATCGCCAAGGCGGCTAAGCGGTATACTGTCGTCGGGAAGGAACAGGTGCTCATGAAAATCCTGGTCGTGGACGATGAGCCGGACATTCAAAACCTGCTGAAGCATTTCCTGAAGGCCAAGAGCCGTGAGGTCGTCACCGCCGCAAGCGGAACGGAGGCGCTCGAGGTCTTCAACCGGGAGAAACCTGACCTGGTGATCCTGGATGTGATGATGCCCGGCATCAGCGGCTGGG
>DATCIV010000019.1:0-2534 GCA_036507575.1 Candidatus Bipolaricaulota bacterium
ACCAAGCGCACCCCTTCGGGCAAGCGCTTGATCCTGCAGCTGCGGGGGCCGGGCGACGTGTTGGGCGCCGAGACCGCCTTTGGCGGGGACGCCTACATCGCCGACGCTCAGGCGCTGGAGGACGTCACGATGCACTTCATCGAAAAGAACGCGTTTCTCGCCTTGACGGAGCATGCGCCCAGGATGGCGCTGCGCTTGATCCAGGACCTGTCCCAGGACCTGAGGCTGTGTCAGAGCAAGCTCATCGAAACCGCCTATGAAAGCGGGCAGGAGCGCCTGGCGCACGCATTGATGTCGATCGCGCGCCGCTACGGCTTGCCCCGCCCTCAAGGCGTCGAGTTGTGGTTGGAGCTGACGCGCGGGGAGCTTGCGGAGCTGGCAGGGCTGACCGCAGAGACCACGATTCGCATCCTGAGCAAGCTGCACAAGCGCGGGTGGATCGCATTGAGCGGCAGCCGGATTCTGCTGCTGGACGTCAAGGCCGTCGAAGGCTTGATCGAGCCCGGGCTGGACGTGATGGTGCGGCGTCCGCTTTAAGATGGGCCGGCGCATGATTTAAATCAACTTTGGAAGTGACGCAGGTCATGGGCACGTTGGGCGGCATGGTGGATACTGAGCCTCGAAGGTACGGAAGGGTCAATAAATGGTATTGCGTGGTTGGCTGATCGTCGCTAACTGCGTGTGTACTCTCCTTGAGATGAGAAGGACGCTCCCGGGCACACCGCGGAGCGCCCTTCTTTTTCTATTTCCTTGCGGACAGGGGAACTCGCTCTCATGAATCTGGATTGGCTGGAAGCGCTGTTTCGACAATTCGTGGGCCCGCAGCCCGTGTGGCAAGGGTTGGCCGGCGGCATCATCATCACCCTGCTGAACACGCTGGGCGCGCTGGTGGTGCTGGTGTGGCCGCGGCCCTCTCCCAAGCTCATCGACGCTGCCCTGGGGTTTGCCGGCGGGGTGATGCTGGCGGCCAGCTTCACCAGCCTGATCCTGCCCGGCGTGGAGCAGGGGGGGCTGCTGCCCGTGCTGGTCGGGGTGGCGCTGGGCGCGCTGATGTTGGGGCTTGCCGACGCCTGGATGCCCCACCTGCACGTGATCATGGGGCGCGAAGGCCGCTTGGGCGTGCGCATCCAGGCGGTGTGGCTGTTCATCATCGCCATCACGCTCCACAACATGCCGGAGGGGCTTGCGGTGGGGGTGGGCTTCGGTTCGGGCGATCTGGACAACGCGCTCAAGTTGATGCTGGCCATCGGCTTGCAGAACATCCCGGAGGGGATGGCGGTGGCCGTAGCCGCCATCGGGGCGGGCTTTGGCGCCCGTTTCTACGCCTGCTTCGTCGGGGTGCGGGCGGGTCTGGTGGAGATCCCGCTGGCGCTGCTGGGGGCATGGGCGGTGGGGATGGTGCAGCCGTTGGTGCCCTACGCCATGGGCTTTGCCGCCGGCGCCATGCTCTACGTGCTCAGCGACGAGATCGTGCCGGAGACCCACCGGCAAGGCCACGAACGCGCCGCCACCTTCGGCTTGATGCTGGGCGTCATCGTCATGCTTTTCTTAGACCTGTCGCTGTAGGGCGGCCGTTATCCTCGAATCTCCTTGAGCGCATCGTGAACGGGCCTTTGCAGATCCTGCAACGGGAGGTTTTGGGCCAGCTCCAGCCAGTAGTCCCACGAGGCGGGGTCTTTTTCGAGAATTGAGGCGACCAGGTTGAGCTTGGCGAACGTCAATTGCCCCGCATCTTGAGCCAATGCGTCCAGCGTCACGCCCTCCTGCGCGGACACCTTTGCGAAGGCGCGGTACACGCGCACCAGGTCGTAGGCCGCAAAGGGCGAATACCCCAGTTGCGCCGACAGCGCGCGAAACGCCTCGACCCCTTGTTCCAAGGCCTGATGCAACCGCGCTCCAATCTCCAGCACCTGCATGTTCAGCCGGCCATGTCCGCCAGCAGCGCCACCACCAGTGTGCCGACGCCGCCCAGCAGCAGCGCGACCAGGGTTGCCCACACCAGCACGCGATCGGCGCGCTCCAGTTTTTTTTGATCATCCGCCATGGGCAACGCTCCTCAGGAATTGAAAGGCCAGCGCCGTCAGCAGCAGAACCCCGACCACGAACACCAACGGCGGCACCAGCGCAAAGGGCGTGCGCGGGTCCGTGGCCGGCGCAAGCGGCAGCGAGCGCAGGTCCTGCGTTGTCTGCTCGAAGCTGGACGCCCGCGCGCCGAACAAGGATCGGACCATGATCCACAGAAACGCCACGAGCGCGACCAAGGCCAGCCCTCCTCCCAGCCCCAGCGAGCCATTCATCCAGCCGGACCAGGCTGCCGACCCGTCCTGTACCGGTGTGCGCCGCAGTGCCCCGGCCAGCCCCGCCCCCACCCCAAACAACGACATGCACAGCAGCGCGGCGCCCATCAGGTACGGCTGCCAGCGGGCCAGGCCCACTGCTCGCAGACGCCGTCCTCCCAGCAGAGGGACTGCGTAATACAGCGCGCCCATGTACAGCAGATTGGCCCCGCCCGCGGCGATCGCGTGCACGTAAGC
>DATCIV010000020.1:0-3866 GCA_036507575.1 Candidatus Bipolaricaulota bacterium
CAGGCGGTGGCCGCTTACGAAGCGGTGCTGGAGGGCAAACCCCTGGTCGAGCGCGCCGTGTCGCTTGCCGGCTCCGCCGTGCAAGGCCCGGCCAACGTGCGCGTCCGCATCGGCACCCCCTTGAGCGAGCTGATCAAGCTCAAGAGCCCCGGCACGGCCGTGCTGGGCGGCGTGATGCACGGAGCGGCGGTTTCAGACCTTCAAACCGCCAGCGTCCTGCGCGACACCAAGGCCGTGGTGGCCCTGGCCCACCCGCAGAAAGTGCTGAACATGATCACCGAACTGGGCCTGCGCAAGGATTCGCACACGAAAGTCTTTTTGACCATGCCTGGATTGGAGAAGGTTGCAGACGTGGGGCTGCACGGCCTGGAACGCGCCTGCGTGCGCTGCGGCTACTGCTTGGACGTGTGCCCGCAGAACCTGGCTCCCATCTTGATCGCCGACTTCGTGCGCGGCGACAAGCTGCAAGACGCCAAGGACCTGCACATGAACGCCTGCATCGAATGCGGCTTGTGCACGTACGTGTGCCCGTCCAAGATCCCGGTGATGAGCCACATTCAAGAGGGCAAGCGCAAAGCGCTGGAGTGAGATTATGTTTGAAAAACTGCGGCAATTGCACCATCGATTGGCAGAAGGCATTGATCGCCTGATGCACGGCCTCGAGGCACGCGTCAAGGGCGCCAAACCCATCCACCGCCTGGACGTGATCGTCGAAGGCCTGCGCGACGCGATCCTGGGCGGAAGCGACCGCCAGGCCAAGCAGGCGCCCTATCTGCGCGACGCCATGGGCATGCAGCGCTACATGATCATGCCCATCCTCATCTGCCTGCCGCTGCTGCTTTTTTCCATCTATCTGTATGGCTGGAGGGCGCTCGTCATCGTGCTGGTGACGTACGCGGCCGGCGTGCTCGCCGAGCTGGTGTTCGTGGTGGTGCGCCGCCACGAGATCACCGAGGGAGTGCTCGTCACCTGCATGCTGTTCGCCCTGTCGCTGCCGCCCACCATTCCGCTGTGGATGGTGGCGGTGGGCATCGTTTTCGGCGTGATCGTGGGCAAGGAATTCTTCGGCGGCTCGGGCCACAACGTGTTCAACCCGGCGATCGTGGGCCGCGGCTTTTTGCTGATCACCTTCCCCCCGCAGATGACGCTGGAGTGGTTCAAGCCGCTGAGCTTCGGGGGGGACGCCTCCTGGCTTGGCGGATTCCTGCACTACATGCCCTTCAACGACCCGGCCACCGCCATCAACGACGCGGTGACCACGGCCACCCCGCTGCTGTTGATCAAGCCCACCAGCGGGGCCATCGAAACGCCCTTGTGGGATCTGTTCTGGGGAGTGCATGCCGGTTCGCTGGGCGAGTCCTCCATGCTGTTGTTGCTGCTGGGCGGCGCGTTGCTGCTTGCGACCAAGATCATCGACTGGCGGTTGACCGTGGTCATGCTGGGCACGATGTTCGTTTCCGGCGAAGTGCTGCACATGCTCTTTCCTGCGAAATTCGCAGCCACCGGCCTGATGCAGGTGATGATGGGCGGCGCGGTGTACGCGGCCATCCTCAACATCACCGACCCGGTGACCAGCCCCATGACCCTGCGCGGCAAATGGCTGTTCGCCATCGGCGTGGGGTTGCTGACCGTGCTCATCCGCGGCCTGACCGGATACAATGAAGGCGTGACCTTCGCCATTCTGCTGGGCAACATGTTTGCGCCCTTGATCGACCGCTTCACCGTTCCCAAGAGCTTTGCAGGGGAGGCCAAATCCTCATGAGCCAGAACAGCGAAAAGCAATCCGCCTTTTGGAAGAATAAACCATTGCGCTCGGCCGTGGTGCTCCTGGTCATCATTGTGGTGTCAACAGCCGCCTTGGAGGCGGCCTATATGGCTACCAAAGAGATCATCGCCCGCAACCAGCGCACCAAACTGTATCAGGGGATCCTGTCCGTCATGGGCTTTGAAAGTGGCCTGGACGGGTTGGACGAGCGCTTCGAAACGCGGGTGGTCACCCGGGTTTTCCCGCAGCGCGACGGCAAGGATTTCAACGTCTGGATCGGCAAGGACGACGCCGGCGGGATCAAGGGCTACGCCATCCGCCTGCGCGGGGGCGGCTTTCAGGGCATCGTGGACGTCGTGGTGGGTTTGACCCCCGACCTGAAGAAGACCACCGGCATGGAGGTCATCGACTCCGGTGAGACGCCCGGACTGGGCGATGAGATGCGCATGTGCTATGACCCCGAGGACGCCCACCTGTGCTTCAAGAAGTGGTTCTACGACGGGATCGAGACCGAGCCCATGGTGGACTTCGTGAAATACAAAGATCCGGAGCACCCCAACGAGTACCGCGCCATCACCGGCGCCACCTACACCACGACCACGATTCGCGACTTTTTGAACAAGGCGCTTGGCATCGTGCGCGGGCTCTACGCTGAGGGGAAACTGGGCTTGTAGTCAGGCTTGCTTGCGTAAAGCGGACTAAGATAGTAGGATTTTAGATAGACCTTCGAGAACCTATCGAAAAGGGAGGCCACATGGCGATGAACGAAGCCAAAATCCAGGTCGCGGCGGCCCAAGCGCCCGCCATTCCCATTTGGCGCAAATGGACCCAGACCAAGACCTTCCGCGAGCTGATCACCGACATCTGGAACGACAACCCCACCTTCCGCATGGTGCTGGCGCTGTGCCCGACCATGGGCGCCACCAACATGGCAGTCAATGGCCTGACCATGGGCATCGCCACCCTGTTCGCCACGGCGGGGTCCTCGTTCACGATCTCGCTGGTGCGCACCTTCATCCCCAACGAAGTCCGCACGGCGGCCTACATGATCGTCATCGCCGCGTACGTGACCGTGGTGCACCTGGTGTTGCAGGCCTACCTGCCGCCGCTTGCCCAGGCGCTTGGCCCCTACGTGGCCTTGATCATCACCAACTGCTTCGTGCTGGGTCGCGCGGAAGCTTTTGCCTCCAAGAACGGCCCGTGGCTGAGCTTGGTGGACGCGGTCGGCGTGGGGCTGGGCTTTACCTTGTCCCTGGTGCTGATCGGCATCGTGCGCGAGATCCTGGGCTTTGGCACGGTGTTCGGCATGACCCTGTTTGAGGGCTGGACCAACTGGGTGTTCATGATCGTGCCCGGCGGCGCCTTCATCGTGGTGGGCATTTACGTCGGGATCGTGCGCTATTACTCCCCCGGCGGATCTTCTTCGGAGACGTGATCTATGGACTTTCAAGCCATCTTGCTCGTCGTCATCGGCTCGGTGCTGACCAACAACATCCTGCTCACCACGTTTCTGGGTTTGTGCCCGTTCGTGGGCGTCTCGGGGCAGTACTCCTCGGCCTCGGGGATGGGCATGGCCGTGATCTTCGTGCTCACCTTGACCGTGCCCATCAACTGGCTGGTCAACCACTTCCTGCTGGAGCCGCTGGGCATGGAGTATTTGAATTTCATCACCTTCATGGTCACGATCGCAGCGGCCGTGCAGATCGTGGAGATGTTCATGAAGCGCTTCACCCCGGAGCTGTACAACGCGCTCGGCATCTTCCTGCCGCTGATCACGGTCAACTGCGCCATCTTCGGCGCGTCGCTGTGGGCCATGACCCTGTGGAGATTCGACTTCATGGAGAGCGCGGCCTTTGGCTTCGGCGGCGGGGTGGGCTGGGCGCTCGCCATCCTGGCCATGGCCGCCATCCGCGAGCGGTTGAAGCTGGCGCCCATTCCTCCGGGGCTGCGCGGCGCGGGCATCGCGTTGATCATCATCGGGTTGATGTCCCTGGGCTTTTTCGGGTTTTCGGGCATGATTAACTTGCAGCAATTTTCGGGCTGACATGGAATACCTTATCCCCTTGATCTCGATGGCCGTCTTCGCCGCCGCCGTCGGCGG
>DATCIV010000021.1:0-4449 GCA_036507575.1 Candidatus Bipolaricaulota bacterium
CCATGAGGTTAAGGCTCAGGGCAAAACTGTAGTGAAAATCGGGAGTGCGAATCAGCTCATTCCACGGACGCGTCGCCAACGAGAAGAACTCCTGAGCACCGTCCAGGTTGACGTCGCCGAACCCGTACACTTGCGGGGTGGACACCAGCATGTCGTAGCGGCGATTTCCCACGCCCCACATCGCCTGGACCAGGTTTCGCACGAACAGCGCCATGCCGAAAGTGGCGATCACCAGCACCACCGGGGCGCTGTGGCGCATGCGACGATACAAGACCCGGTCGATCAACCAGGCAAGCGCCATGGCGCCCATAACGCCCCCCACCAGCGCCAAGCTGATGGCCACCCATTGAAGCGCGGCTTTGTCCGCTCCCAAGTCCGGAAATAGGGAGGGTAAAGCGTTTGTCAACCACCAGTCGAGGGAAAACGCGACGTACGCGCCGAAGATGAGGATGTCCCCGTGGGCGAAGTTGGCGAAGTTCAGAATCTTGTAGGTCAGCGTCAGGCCCACGGCCCCCAGCAGCAGGATGCTGCCGGAGTGAACGCCGTCGAAGATCGCTTGCAGGCCTTTGTCGGCGAAAAACAGCCCCCAGATCAAGCCGGCGGCGATGACGCCCCAGATCGACCACTTGACCCAGTCAAATTGCCTTGCTTGCACGGGCCTTAGCCTCCCAAATACAGCTTGCCGATTTCCTCGTTGGCCAAGCACGCCTTGCCCGTGTCCTCGAAGCGGTTTTGGCCCGTGGCCAGCACGTAGCCGCGGTCGGACAGCATCAGGGCGGACTTTGCGTTTTGCTCGACCATGAGGATGGACACCCCGGTGCGGTTCACCTCTTTGATCTTCTCGAAGATCAAGTCCACCAGCTTGGGGGCAAGACCCGCCGAGGGCTCGTCCAGCATCAGGATCCTGGGGTCGAGCATGAGCGCGCGGCCCATGGCCACCATCTGCCGCTGGCCGCCGCTTAATGCTCCGGCCTTCTTGCGCAAGAAACGCTTCAAATCCGGGAACAGCTCCAGCACCTGGTCCATCTTCGCGCGGGAACCACCCTTGCGGGTGTACGCTCCCATCTCGAAGTTCTCAAGCACCGTCAGGGAAGGAAACACGTTTTCGGTCTGCGGCACGTAGGAGATCCCCTTCCTGACGATGACATCGGGGTTGTTGCCGGTGATGTCCTGCTCTGCAAACAGGACCTTGCCGAGCCGGGGCCGCAGCAAGCCGAAGACCGTCTTCATCACCGTGGACTTGCCCGCGCCGTTTGGCCCGATGAGGGAAACGATTTCGCCCTCCTCTAAGCGCACGCTCACCCCCTTGAGGATGTCGCCTCCGCCGTAGCCGGCCGTGATTTGCTGCACCTCAAGCAGCGGCATACTGCCCTCCCAGGTAAGCGTCCAGCACGCGCTGGTCGCGGCGAACCTCTTCGGCCGTGCCCTCCATCAACTTGCCGCCCTCGCTCATCACCACGATGGGTTGGCATAAGTTCATCACCAAGTCCATGTCGTGCTCGATGAGCAGGAAGGTGATGCCGCGCTGGGCGCACAGCGCGCGGATGTGCTCGATCAACTTGACCATCAGCGTGGGGTTGACCCCGGCCCCCGGCTCATCCAGCAGGATCATCTGCGGGTCGGCCATCATCGTGCGCGCCAGCTCCACCAGCTTGCGCTGTCCCCCGGACAGGTTGCCCGCGTACTCGTCCTGCAGGTGGGTGAGGTTGACGAACTCGAGTACGTCCAGCGCCTTCTCGTAGATCTGCTGCTCCTGCCGTCGCACGCGTTTGCTCAAAAACCAAGGGGCGAAAACCCTCTCCCCCAGTTGCGCAGCGGGAACCAGCATGAGGTTTTCCAGCACCGTCATGCCCTTGAACTCGCGGGTGATTTGAAACGTGCGGCAGATGCCGGCTTGGAACACCCGATGCGGAGGCATGTGGGTGATGTCGCGGCCTTGGAAGCGCACGCGCCCGCTGTCCGGCTTGTAGAAGCCGGTGACCAGGTTAAAGAGCGTGGTCTTGCCCGCGCCGTTGGGCCCGATCAGGCCCGTGATCGTGCCCTGCCGGACGCTGAAGGTGCAGCGCTGCACGGCCTGGAGGCCGCCGAAACTCTTGGAAAGGGAATCTATCTCTAGCAATGCCATGATCGTTGTGAAATTAAACCGCCAATACCGTTTATGGACGTAACGGCCCTTACAAGCTCCAGGCCGCAGGTTTTGGCTGATTATAGTCGCTTCCCTGCGCGCGGGCAATTCTCGTTCATGTTGGCTTGCAGGACGGTTTGGTTGCGAGTGTTCCATCGCAATGAGCGCGTGTCTTCTTGTAGGGCCGGCTGTGCCGGCCTCGCCTGCGCAGCTGGCCGCCCGCAAAGCGGGCCCTACGAGCTCGACATCGCGGTCGAGCGCTAGAAAGGGGACTGAGACTGGTTTGGTGCCAGATCAAAGAATGAAGCGAAACTGCGGTGGAAGGAGACCTTGAACGATCCCACCGGGCCGTTGCGCTGCTTGCCGATGATGATCTCGCTGATGCTCGCGTTCGGGCCGTCTGGTGTGTCAGGAGCGGACTTGTCCTGTGCGGAATTGCCCTCTCCTCCATCGTCGTAGTAATCCTCGCGGTAGATGAACACCACCATGTCCGCTTCCTGCTCGATGCTGCCCGACTCGCGCAGGTCCGACAGACGAGGCCTGCGCGCGGTGCCCCGCTCGCGCTCCGGCGCGCGCGACAGCTGGGACAGCGCCAGCATGGGGACGTTCAGCTCGCGGGCCAGGCTCTTGAGGGAGCGGGAGATATGGGCCACCTCCTGCTCGCGCACCTGGTAATGGGTGGGGGCTTCCACCAGTTGCAGATAGTCCACCGCCAGCATGCCCAGGCCGTGTTCGGACTGCATGCGCCTGGCCTTGGCCCGCAGCTCCATGATCGAGATGCCTGGGGTGTCGTCGATGAGGATCGTGCTGTTCACCAAGCGGTTGGCCGCCTCGGCGATGCGCCGCCAGCCTTCGGGCTCCAGGTATCCCGAGCGCAGGCGGTGCAGGTTGACGCGGGCTTCAGCGCACAACAGGCGCTCCAGCAACTGCTCCTTGTTCATCTCCAGCGAGAAGATGCCCACCTTCGCCTTCTGCACCACGGCGGCGTGACGCACCAGGCTCAGCATGAAGCTGGACTTGCCCATGCCCGGGCGGCCCGCGAGCACGATCATGTCGGAAGGGCGCAAGCCCGCGGTGTATTCGTCGAATCTGCGAAAGCCGGTGGACAGTCCTACCGGCGTGCGCTTGTCAGGGTCCCGCGCCAGCTTCTCGAGCTCGTCGATGTGTTGGTGCAGGAACTCGCGGATGTGGTGATAGCGCTTCTTGGTCTCCTGGCGAGCCAGCTTGAAGATGCGCCCTTCCGCGCGGTCGAGCAGGACGGGCAACTCCTCCGACTCCTGATAGCCGAGCTCGCTGATCTCGTGGCCGGCTTCGATCAGGTCTCGCATCACGGCCTTCTTGACCACGATATCGGCGTAATAGGGCACGCTGGAGGTGGTCGTGATCTGGCCCAGCAGCTCGCTCAAGTAAGCGCGTCCCCCCACCTCGCCGAGCTTGCCCAGCTCCTCCAGACGATCGGACGTGGTGATCAGATCGGGCGGAGTGCCCTTTTCGAACAGCTCGAAGATGACCTCCAGGATCTGACGGTGGGCCTTCCAATACAGGTGCGCAGGGTGGACCTGCTCCTGCAGCACGGGGATGGTTTCCTCGGGGTCCAACAAGGCGGCGCCCAGCAGGACCTGCTCGGCCTGGCGATTCTTGGGCAGCGCGCGGATGGCCTCGGAGCTTTGGGACACTGGGCTCACCTCTGTGCCGAATTATAGCGCCTTTCCGATGCGGCTCCAAGCGCGCGAAGTTGCGGGAAAACGCGCGTGCATGAGGGGTTTTTGGCGATGAGCTTGAAGATGTGGGGTTGGATCGGGTAAATTGGGGAAACTTGTCCCTTGAGACGGGATTCAAACGTGTCTTTCAGCAGTCAAACTTAGGAGGAAATCATTTGGAGCTACTGACCATCAAGGAGTTGCTCGAGACCGGCGTTCATTTTGGGCACCGCGTGCGCAAGTGGAACCCCAAGATGAAAGAGTACATCTTCACCCAGCGCAAGGGCATCCACATCATTGACCTTGAGAAGACCATCCGCCTGTTCGAAGAGGCTTACCTGCAAATGCGCAGCGTCGCATCCAAAGGCAAGAACGCCATCTTCGTAGGCACCAAGCGTCAGGTTCAGGAAACGATTGCCCAGGAAGCCCAACGCTGCGGCGCCCTGTTCGTCAACCAGCGTTGGCTTGGCGGGACGCTGACCAACTTCCCCACCATCCACAAGCGCATCCAGCGCATGAAGCAGTTGCAGGAGATGGCCGAGCAGGGCGGGTTCTCCCTGCTGCCCAACAAGGAAGCCATCAACCTCAAGCGCGAGCTGTCCAAGTAGCAGCGAAACCTGGGCG
>DATCIV010000022.1:0-2503 GCA_036507575.1 Candidatus Bipolaricaulota bacterium
GTGCGGTTTGCTGGTGGCCGGTTGGTTATCGGTGTCTATTTCAATCTGCTCAACCATGCGAAGCGTTGTGCCGTCGAAAATCTGGATCAGATCCAGCCCTTGGTTGGCAACCCAAACCTCGTAAGCAATCGGAGTGCCTAACCCCGCCAAGCTGCTCAGCCCCGTCAACAAGACAAGCGCGACCCCGTGTTTGAAGCGTTGCATGTCCCCTCCTTGAGATCGAGACAAAAGACTGGTACGCCCGACAGGAGTCGAACCTGCGACCTGCGGTTTAGGAAACCGCTGCTCTATCCTACTGAGCTACGGGCGCGTGTGCCTTACACTTTAGGGGCAGCGTGTTCTGGTGGCAAGCGGGCGCGCTTTTGCTCGCAGCAGTGTAGGCAGGAGACCTCATTCTTCGGCGTAGAACTGCATGCAGACCTGCTCGGCAGCCGCCTGTTCGGCTTCCTTTTTGCTGGAGCCGTAGCCCATGCCCTCCAGGTCGGCCACGCGCACGTGCACCGTGAAGCGCTTGGCGTGATCGGCGCCCTCCTCTGCGATCAGGGTGTATTCGGGCTTAAAACCTTCCTTCTGCGCCAGCTCCTGCAAGCGCGTCTTGGAGTCCCGCGGCCCCTTGCCCAGCGCCGCGCGCCGGATTTCCTCCTTGAGCTGGCCGATCACAAAACGCCTGGCCGCCACAAACCCCTTCTCGCAGTAGAGCATGCCGACAAAGGCCTCAAACACGTCCTCAAGCAACGAAGCGCGCTTCCTTCCGCCGCCGTTTTCCTCGCCTTTGCCCAGGAATAGGCACTCGTCGAAGCCAAGGGTTTTGGCACGGTCGGCAAGCGTCGAGCCGCTGACCACCACGGACTTGATCTTGGTCAGCTCGCCTTCGTTCAAGTAGGGGAACGCTTCGAACAGGAAGTTGGCCACCGCAAGCTCGATCACGGCATCGCCCAGAAACTCCAAGCGCTCGTTGGATTTCAGATCCGATTCCGCGATCTCGTTGACGTAAGAGGCGTGGTAAAAAGCGGGAACCGCCTTGTCAACCGGGATGTTCAGCTTCAACCGGTGGAGCAACGCTTCCAGCATGTCTAACTTCATGTCGGCACCATGTAGGTTTTCAGTTTAGTTGGCTTTGTGTTGAAAGCCGCTCCCCGCTGGAGGGATGTTGGCCTGGCTAGGGCGGCAGGATTCGAACCTGCGATCACGGGTCCAAAGCCCGTTGCCTTGCCGCTTGGCTACGCCCCAACGCTGCTGGACTTTATCATAATCGTTGCAGGTCCCATTTTCCAGTGGTTCGCTCACCCGAGCGCGCTTCCCGCTTCCGGCCATGGACGAAGTGCGTGGGAAAGGAGGCATAAAAAGCCGCCGCCTTGACCAGGTGCTCCACCGGCATTTGCTCGTCCACGGTGTGCGCGTAGATTTCGTCGCCGGGCCCAAATCCCACGCTGGGGACGGCGAACATGCCCGTGATCGAGACCGCGTTGGTGCTGAACACCCAGCGCCCGACGTGGGGCTGCGCGTTGAACAGCGTTTGGTAAGCGTCCACCGCGCTTTGCACCGCGGGATGGTCTTCTTCCAGCACCCAGGGTGGAAAGTATTTCTCAGTGGGGTAGACCAGGCCGGTGTAGCTTGGCCTGCGGTAGGTGGGCACGCTCACCGCGGCTTCCATCCCCGAGCGCTGCACGGCCTCCTCCACCTGGCGCACGGCCGTCTGCTTGTCCTCGCCCAGGGTCAAGCGGCGGTCCAGGTAGATCGAGCACTGCGGTGGGATGGCGTTGAGGCTGGGCGTCTGGCAGCCGATGTGCGTGACGGCCACCGTGCCCTTGCCCAGGAATGGATCGGCGGCCAGCCGCTCGTTGAGCTGCTGGATCTCGCTGATGATGGGCACCATGTTGCACACCGCGTTCACCCCGCGCTCCGGCGCGCTTGCGTGACAGGACTTGCCGCGCGTGGTGACCTCGATCTCGACGCGTCCGCGGTGGCCGCGGTAGACGTTCAGGTTGGTCGGCTCCGAGATCAGCACCACGTCGGGTCGCAACCCGTCTTCGCGGATGAGGTATTGCCAGCACAGCCCGTCGCAGTCCTCCTCCTGCACCGAGGCCACGATGTAGAGCGTGTAATCGTCGAGCAGATCCAGCTCCTTGATCATCCTGCCCGCGTAGACCATGCTGGCCATCGGGCCCTTCTGGTCCGAGGCGCCGCGCCCGTAGATGATGCCGTTCTCCAGCGCCCCCGCATACGGGTTGCGTTGCCACTCGTCGCGGTTGCCGATGCCGACCGTGTCCACGTGGGTGTCGATGGCGACCACGGTTTTTCCGTTGCCGATGCGGCCCAGCAGGTTGCCCATGCCGTCCACCCTCACCTCGTCGAAGCCCACGGCCTGCATCTCGGCGCGGATGCGCTCGATGACGGCTTTTTCCCGGGCGCTTTCGCTGGGAATGGCGATCAGCTCGCGCAGGAAGCCGACCATGTGAGGCTCATAGTGTTGGGCGGCCTGGTGGACGGCCTGGACCTGGGA
>DATCIV010000023.1:0-14809 GCA_036507575.1 Candidatus Bipolaricaulota bacterium
CGCACCGCGTCGTCGCTCAGGTGCTGCGCCGCTTCCAGCACAAGCATCTCCCCGCCCTCCCGCTCGATGGTGCAGGCGTCGTTGACGCGCGGCAGCTCCCCTTGCGGGAATTTCACGTCCACGATCGGTCCTCGCACCGAGATGACGTATCCGACGTTTTCCACCGACCGTTTGACCGCCTTCTTGGCCTCGGGTTTCGCTTTTGTTTTGCTGGCCATTGTTCAGCTCTCCTTCTTGGGTGATTTCTACATCTGCCTGAGCGCCTCGGCGCCGCCCATGATGTCCAACAACTGCTTGGTGATCTCCTGCTGGCGCGCCTTGTTGAACAGCAGCGTCAGGTCCCGGATCAGCTCGTCGGCGTTGTCGGTGGCGCTGCGCATGGATTGGCGTCGGATGGCGTGCTCGCTGGTCTTGCTCTCCAGCAGGATGCGGTACAATTGCACTTTCACGTATTGCGGCACCAACCCCTCAAACACGGCGTCCTTGGAAGGCTCGTAAAGCGTCATCGTCTTCTTCGGCTCGCCGGCCTGGTCCGGCGGAACGCTCAACGGCAGCAGGCGCTCCACTTCCACCACCTGGCGAAAGTCGTTGATGAAGCGCATGTAGACCAGATCGATGGGAATCCGGTGCTCCAGGTAGAGCGACATCAGCTCTTGGCCGATCTGCTCGGCGTGGGCGTAGCGCGGCTTGTCGTACACGCCGCTGTACGTCTTGGCGATCTCGTAGGAGGATTGGCGAAAGTAGACGTTGGCCTTTTCGCCCCCGAGGATCAGTTTGGCGTCGGGGTCCTGGCGCAGCAGGCTGTCCGCCTTGCGGTTCAAATCGCCCTTGAAGCGCCCGCACAGGCCTCGGTCGGAGTTGACCACGAAGACGTAGCGGCCCTGGCCCGGCGCGTTCAACCAGGCATTGTCCGGGCGGATGTCGCCGATGATGTCGCGCATCAGCTCCAACTGCGCCTGGCTGTAGGCGCGCACCTGGAACAACTGCTGCTTGGACTTGAACACGCGCGTCAGGGAAATGGCGTACATCGCCTTGGTGATCTGCCTGATCTTGTTGACGCTGCCGATGTGCCTTTTGATTTCCTTGACCTGTGCCATGGCTCTCGTTTCCGCCCTTCGTTATTGGCCTTGCGAGAAGATGCCCTTGAACTCCTCGATGGCTCCCTTGAGCTTGGCCTCCACGCCCTCGCTCAGCTCGCCCGTGTCCATCAGGGGTTTGATGATGTCGTTGTGGTACTCGGCGTGCAGCGTGTCCAGCAGTCCGCGCTCGAAATCGCGCACCCGTTCCACCGGCAGGTCGTCCAGATACCCCTTCACGCCGGCGTAGATGGCCACCGTCTGCTCGGCCACCGAGCGCAGCTCGTGCTGGTCCTGCTTGAGCAGCTCCATCATGCGCCGCCCGCGCTCCAACTGAGCGCGCGTGGCGTCGTCCAGCTCGGAGGCGAACTCGGCGAAGGCCTCCAGCGCGCGGTACTGCGACAGCTCCAGGCGCAGCGGTCCGGACAGCTTGCGGATCGCCTTGCGCTGTGCCGCTCCGCCCACGCGCGACACCGAGATGCCCACGTTCATCGCCGGGCGGAAGCCCGCGTTGAACAGGTCCGATTCCAGGAAGATCTGGCCGTCCGTGATCGAGATCACGTTGGTCGGGATGTAGGCGGAAACGTCCCCCGCCTTGGTCTCGATCAGCGGCAGGGCGGTCAGGCTGCCGCCGCCGATCTCGTCGCTCAGGCGCGCGGCGCGCTCGAGCAAACGGGAGTGGGAGTAGAAGATGTCCCCCGGGTACGCCTCGCGGCCAGGCGGGCGGCGCAGCAGCAGCGCCATCTGGCGATAGGCCACCGCCTGTTTGGACAAATCGTCGTAAATCACCAGAGCATCCTTGCCTTCGAACATGAAGTACTCGCCCATGGCGCACCCCGCGTAGGGCGCAAGCCACTGCATCGGGGCCGGGTTCGAGGCCTCGGCGGACACCACGATCGTGTATTCCATGGCGCCGTTGGCGCGAAACAGCTCGATGGTCTTGGCCACCGTGGACGCCTTCTGGCCGATGGCCACGTAGATGCAATAGACATCCTGACCCTTCTGGTTCAAAATGGTGTCCACCGCGATCGTGGTCTTGCCGGTCTGGCGGTCGCCGATGATGAGCTCGCGCTGGCCGCGGCCGATGGGCGTGAGGGCGTCGATGACCTTGATCCCCGTCTGCAGCGGGGTGTCCACCGGCTGACGGCGGATGATGCCCTCGGCTTTGACCTCGACCAGGCGCGACTGCTTGGCGTTGATCGGCCCTTGGCCGTCCTTGGGGTTGCCCAGCGGATCCACCACGCGGCCCAGCAACTGCGGGCCCACGGGCGTGGACAGCACGCGGCCGGTGCGCTTGACGATGTCGCCTTCCTTGACCAGCTCGGTGGCGCCAAACAGCGCCACGCCCACGCTCTCCTCGTCGAGGTTGAGCACCAGGCCCTGGACGTCGTTGGAAAAATCCAGCAGCTCCATGGACATCGCGTTTTCCAAACCGTAGACCTGCGCGATGCCGTCGCCCACCTCCACCACCACGCCTTGCTCCTCCATCGTCAGGGGGTGGTCGAAATCTTTAATGCGCTGCTCGATGAGCTTGCTGATCTCGGCAGCGCTGATGGTCGTCTTTGCCATGCTCCTCCTTGCCTTATGCTTGGCTGGTCAGCGACCCCAGCAGGCTTTTGCGCATCGCGTTCAATCGAGCGTCCACCGTGCCGTCCAACAGCTTGTCGTGGATGACGAGCCGGATGCCGGCGATGATCGAAGGGTCCTGCTCCACGGTCAGGCGCACGGTGCGCCCGCTCAAGTGAGCCAGGCGCTGTTGAATCTGCTCCCGCTGCTGCGCGCTGAGCTCAAAGCGGGTCAAGATCGTGGCGTGCAGTTGCCGACCCATGCGCTCGCGGGCTCTGGAAAACTCCACGGCGATGGCGGGCAGGTGGTCGGTGCGGTTGCGCTGGATCAGCACCCGCACCAGGTTCTTCATGTATGGATGATAACCAGCGGTCACTTTGTCGGCGACGGCTTGTTTCTCGCTCTTGGCAACGAGCGGGTGGTGCCAGAACGTGCCCAGCGGCGTCGTCTTTGCCCCCTTGGCCAACTGCTCCAACTCATCTTGAATCGCGTCGTTGGCATTGGCTTGGTGCCCCAGGCGAAACAGGGCTTCGGCGTAGTTGCGGGCGATTTCGGTCGCGCTCATCGGACCTCCAGGTTTTCCTCGCTCAAGTCGCGCAGGAAGGCGTCCACCAGGCGCACGTTGTCCTTCTGATCCATCGTCTTTTGCAGGATGCCCCTGGCGCGCTCGACGCTGCGCTCCACCACATCGCGCTGCACCGCCTGCAATTGGTGTCGCAGCTCAAAGTCCGCACCCAGGTGCGCCTGCTCCAACAGGCGCTTAGCCTCTACCTTGGCGCCCTCGATGATGTCTTCCTTCTCCCGCTGAGCCTGGGTTTGGGCCTGTTGCAAAAGCAGCGCGGACTGCCGCTCGGTGTCGAGCACGGCCTGCTCGGTCTGTCGTTTGATCTGGGCGGCTTCCTCCCTCAGACGCTGGGCCTGTTCGAGTTCGCCCCGGATCTTGCGCTGATAGGCGCCGAACACCTTGTCGAGCACGTTGTACTTGCGCACCAGGTGCACGACGATGGCGGCCAGGATCAGGAAGTTGATCAGCTTCAGCAGGAACAGGCCTTCCAGCGACGTGGTCAACCACGTCCAAAAATCCGCGAGCCAGCTCACGCCTGCCCTCCCGTGCGCCGACCTTTGATGCTGGTCACGGCAACCTGAGCCAGTTGCTCGATCTGCTTCTCCAGCTCCTGGCGGATCGGCTCAAGCTGCGCCTGCGCCTGGCGCTGGGCGGCAAGCACGATGTCGTTGGCCTGGTTTTGCGCCTCCAGGCGGATGCGCGCCCGCTCGGTGGACGCTTCGTGGCGCGCCTGCTCCAGCGCCTTTCTGGCCTGCAGGTTGACCTGGCGCAGTTCGGAGGCGCGCTGTTCCTTCATGCTTTGCGCTTCGGCGCGCTGCCGCTCGGCCTCCTTCACCTGTGAGCTCACGCGCGCCTCGCGCTCGTCTATGAAGCGGATGAGCGGTCGGTAGATGATGCGGTTGAGCACCCACACCAACAGCAGAAACTGGACCAGGTTGATCACGAAGGTCCAGTTGACGTTGGTGACGATGGTCTCCCAGCACAACTGCCCAAACGGAGATGCGACGCAATGTTCCATGAAAGCCCCTGTTTGGCGTACCCCTACTTCATCACAAACAACAGGATGATGGCGATCACCAGCGAGTAGATGCCGGTGGACTCGGCCACTGCCTGGCCAATGAACATGGTGCGCACCAGCACGCCTTGCTGCTCGGGGTTGGTCGCGATGGCTTGCACGGCGTAAGCCGCCGTGATGCCTTCGCCCACGCCGGGGCCGATGGCGCCGAATCCCATGCAGATCCCGGCGCCCAGATAGCGAGCCGCCGTGACCAGATCTTGTCCGCTGATCCCTTGTGCCACGTCTTGAAGCATGCTTGCCTCCTTGTCAGGTTCACTTCATTTCAACGCAAACAACAAGAGAAAGGCCACCACCAGCGCATAGATCGAGGTGGATTCCGTGATGGCCATCCCCAGGAACATCGTGCGCACGATGGCGCCTTCGTGCCTGGGAGCGCGCGCGATGCTCAGCAGCGCGCCGCGCGCCGCTGCGCCGATCCCCAGGCCCGGCCCGATGGCGCCTGCCCCCATGGCAAACCCGGCGCCCAGGTAGCGCGCGAAGTCGTGCACGCTTGCGGCGATGCCCATGCCCTCGGGGGCCGCCACCACAAACAGCAGGATGAGGGAGATGACCAGGGCATAGATGGTGGGGGACTCAGCCACGGCCATGGCCACGAACATGGTGCGCACCAGGGTGCCTTCCTTCTCGGGGTTGCGCGCGATGGCCTCGACCGCGCCCCCGCCCGCAAAGCCCAAACCGATGCCCGTGCCGACCGTGCCCAGCCCGATGGCGATCGCGCCGCCCAGGTATTTGCCGAAATCGCTCAGGTCCACCCCGCGCACCGCGCTTGCCCAACTGGCTTCGCTGGGGCTGACCACGAAGATCAAGATCGAGGCCACCACCAGCGCATAGATGGCCGGGGATTCGGTCACTGCCATGCTCAGGAACATCGTGCGCACCAGGGCTCCTTGCTTCGCCGGCTGGCGCGCGATGCTGGGTAGCGTCTTGGACGCGATGATGCCGATCCCCATCGCTGCGCCGATGGCGCCTGCCCCCATGGCGATGCCCGCGCCCAGGCTGCGGGCGATCTCGATCAGATCCCCGCCGCTGAAGCCCACGTCCGGCGGATGCCAAACCACAAACACAAGCATCAGAGAGATGACGAGCGAGTAGATGGCGGGGGACTCGGCCACCGCCATCCCCAGGAACATCGTGCGCAACACCACGCCGCTGAGTTCGGCGCGCAATAGGAGCGACTCGATCGCGCTCTTGGCCGCGATGCCGATCCCCAGACCCGCTCCGATGGCGCCAAGCCCCATCGCCAAGCCTCCCGCGATGAAGCTCATCCCGTTCACCCAATCCGAGCCGTGCACCCCGGTTCCTTGCAGGTTGCTCTCCACGGGGACGAACAGCAAGACCAGCGCGATCACCAAACCATAGATGGCGGCGGACTCGGCCACTGCCTGGCCGATGAACATGGTGCGCACGAACTCTCCCTGCCGCTGAGGCTGCGCGGCGATGCCGACCAATGCGCCCGAGGCCGCGATGCCGATGCCGATGGCCGCGCCGATGGCGGCAAGCCCCATGGAGAACGCCGCTCCCAGGTAGCGGGACAGGGTGATCAATTGCTCGCCGCTGAATTCAAGCCCCATAGTTAGTGCGCCTCCGCAAGACCGATGTAGGCCACGGCCAACAGCGTAAACACCATGGCCTGGATGCCGCCCACGAACAGGATGTAGAAGAAGTTGAGAAACACGTGCAGCGGGAACACCCACAAGGGGATCAAGTTGGCGATCACGATCAGCAGGATCGCACCGCCCATCAGGTTGCCGAAAAGACGGAAGGAGTGGGAAACCGGTTTTGCCAGCTCGCCGACGATGCTCAAAGGGATCATGATCACGCCCATGATGCCGGGGCCTTCCATGTAGCTCTTCAAATAGCCCACCGGCCCGTTGAGCCGGATGCGGTAGTAGTGGGCCAAGGTCAGCACCATCAATCCCAGGCTGATGGGGATGTTGATGGTTTCGGTGGGAGACCGCATGCCGGGGATGATGGCAAGCCAGTTCATGAACGCGATGTACAGCCCCAGCGTGGCCAGCAGGGGGAACAGCCGGTTGCCCAGCTCTTTGGAGTGAAACCCACCGGCCAGCTGTTTGCGCAGCGCCATGAGCAGCATCTCGAGCAGCGCCTGGGGCTTGGTGGGCACGTCTTCGAAGTCGCGCCGCAGCGTCAGGCCTTTGCGCAACACCAGCGCGCCGCCCAGGAGGATGGCGATCGTGATCCACGACAGCAGGAGGATCAGGATGTCCACCTGAACCGTCGCCCCCCACAGCTCGAACTTCAGAATGAGTTCCTTACCGATTTCTTCCATGTCCCCTCCGTACGATGGGCATCAGGCCGATCCACAGCTTCGTGAAGAACAGCCCCGCCGCGGTCGCATACGCGTTCAACCACGAAGTCGAGATGCTGACCCCCAGCACCGCGGCCATCAGCAGCACGCCGGCCAATCCCCCGCCGAAGGCGCTTCGCTGCAACTGCCCCTGGCTTTTCGAGCTCAGGCTTTCAGCAAGTTTTTGCAGGTGCAACCAGGAAAAATAAGAGCCAAGCAGGCCCCCCGCCGCGCCCAAGGCGTACCCCAAACCCCAGGACGAATCCCAACCCATCAGCGCCAACGTGACGAGCACGAAGAAAGGAACGCTGAACCGCAGCCAAGTCAGCTCGGCAAAATCAACCGGGTTGACGTGATCGTTCATCATTCGAAACGCTGTATCTCCTCCGTGAAGCTTTATCCCTCAAAAGCGCATGACAAGCGGCATCCGTGCGCGTGCCGGGCGCATTGTACCAATCCCTTCGGACGGTTTCAAACGGTCTTGAGCTGCTTGTCTTTGGCGACCACTTCCTGGTCCACCTTGTCGCAGAATTCGTGGGTCATCTTCTCCAACGCATCCAGTTCTCGGCGCAAGTCATCCTCGGTCAGCTTGCCCTCTTTCTCCCCCTTCTCCAACAACTCCTTGGAGTGGCGGCGAATGTTGCGAATGGCCACCTTGGACTCCTCGCCGCGCTCGTGGACCAGCTTGCCCAGCTCCTTGCGCCGCTCCTCGGACAGGTGCGGCACCTGGATGCGGACCACGTCCTCGGCCACCACGGGGTTGAAGCCCAGGTTGGCTTCCAGGATGGCCTTTTCGATGGCCTGGCGCTGGGTCGGATCAAACGGGCGGATCACGATCAGGTTGGCTTCCGGCGCGTTGAGCTGGGCCATGTGCTTCAGCGGCGTGGGGGTGCCGTAATAATCCACCAGCACGCCCTCCACCAGCGCCGGAGACGCGCGTCCGCCGCGGAGCTTCTGCAGCTCGTCGTGCAGCACGTGCAGGCTCTTTTCCATGTGCTCTTTTGCTTCTTTGAGCAGTGGATCAACCGCCATGTGGATCACCTCGCCGGAATTATAGGCGGCATCTTTCCCGCAGCGCAACTTATGCTGTGTTGCGTTCATCATGATGGCGTAGGGGCGCAGCATGCTGCGCCCCTACTGGCACCCTGACTTGTAAAACTTGATTCAGTGTTATGGGTTCTTCAGCGCCGCGATCTTCTCGGACAGCGCCTGGCTCACCCACTCGGCGCGCGCCAGCCACCCGAGGTTGCCGGACTGCGCGCCACGCGCTTGCCCCTGCGCGCCGCTGCGCGCCATCTTTCCTTGCGCCGAGGGCGCCTCGGACTGCGCCTCAGCCTGGGCGCCGTCTCGGCCCATCCGTTCCTTCAGGGCTCCGGCCTGGCCTCTGGCATTTTGACCGCGCCCAAGGGCTTCGGATCCAGCCTGCGCGCCTTGTTTCTGTAAGGCTGCACGGACCCCGTGCCCGGCGGCGCCGGCCAAGCCCAGGGACTCCATCAGGATCTCGCCTTGACTCACGGTCAGCGTGTTCTTGACCGCGTCGAGTGCGGCTTGGCCCTGGTCTTTCAACGCCTGCACGGCCTGGCTGACCTGCTCCTGGGCTTGCGCGTAGGCGGCGTCGAACTGCGCGGGCGCGCCGTTCCAGCGGATCAGGAAATCCTTGAGCGTCTGCTGGGCCGAAACCACCGCGTCGCGGCCCGCAAGCAGCGTCTGCAATGCGCTCTGGATCGTCTCCATCTGCTCCAGGCTCAGGCCCGCTCGGTTGATCGCGGCAAGCAACTGAATCTGCGCCTGGCTGCCGAGCATCCCGGCCTGGTCTGCGCTCAGGACGCCCTGGTCCATCTGTCCGCTGCCCGGCAGCGAAAACAGCGCGACCAGGGCGATCAGGCCCAGGGTGACATAGACACGTTTCATGCGTGCTCCTTTCGTTCTCATCGTTGTTCGTCCAAGATACCGCGCTCCTGTGAAGATCGCCTGCGGAATCGGTGAGGGTTTGGTGATGTTCCCTGTCCGCAGCGCATTGGTATAATGAACGGCGCTGGGATGGGCATGCTAGGCAAGGCCCCGCCCGCATGTTATGGTAGGAGCGGCCATCTCGAGGATCACGCTCAGGAGGAATCGTTTATGTCGTCGTTCGATCTGATTTTGCAAAGCTCGGGTGCGTTCGATTGGAATCAAGGGCTACTGGTGCTTGCCATGACGGCCGTGGTGTTGGGAGGGCTGGTCGGCATGGAAGCCGTGCACCAGGGCAGGCGGCGCGCCCGGCGGGCGTCGCCGTCTGCGCGCACCCCCCTGTCCCCAACTGCTCCGTTCAGCCCGGCCCCGCCGGCACCGGCAGCGATTGCGCGGCAACAGCAGGCCATGGTCGCCCCGGCTCCGCCGCTGAACTGGCGCCGCGCGGCGTGGGCCGGGTTGGTGGCCACTGCGGTGATGAGCGCGCTCTATTACATCCTGGCCTGGGCAGGCACGCCGAAACTGGACGTGGCCGCGATGCTGGCGTCGAAGCTGGGATGGCTCCCGTTTTGGGGCTGGGTGGTGCATTTCCTCGTCGGCATCGTGCTTGCAGAGGTTTACGGCTTGTGGTTCGCCGGTTCCTTGTCGGGAGCCATGTGGCTGCGCGGCGCGGTGTACGGCTTGCTGCCCTTTTTGGCCGCCCAATTGGTGGTCGTGCCCCTGATGGGCGGAGGGGTTTTCTCCTCAACGCTCGAGCAACCCGTTTGGATGGTGGCCTTGAGCCTGGCAGGTCATGTGGTCTACGGCGCAGTGGTCGGCTGGATTTACGGCCCCGCGCTCTTGCAGGAAGACGCTTCGGGTGCCTGACGAAACTGGCCCTGGCCATAAGGCGATCTCAACTTCAGACACCGGGATTGGACTTCGGTGGGCGAACTTCCCTCTTTCTCAACCGAGCCATTTCCACGCCAACACCCCCAGCCCCAGCGCCCAGCAATAATAAGCGAACCAGCGCAGCCGCCCGCGCTGCAGGAAGCCCAGCAGCGCGCCGATGGCAAACACCCCGCACACCATGGCCACACCCACGCCGGCCAGGTACCACGACCACAGCGCCTGGTGGGCCTGCCAGACTTCGACGGATTCCACCAGTTGCAGCGCGGTGGCGCCCAGGATGGCCGGGATCGCCAGGAAGAAGGAGAACTCGGCCGCCCGCTCCCAAGACCATCCCAGCCACAGGCCGGCGGCGATCGTCATGCCGCTGCGCGAGACGCCGGGAAAGAGGGCGAGCGCTTGGGCCAACCCCACCAGCAGAAACGGCCAGGCCCAGTGACGCACTTGCAGCGGCGCCTGGCGCTTGCGTGGGCGGAAAAACAGCACCCCCCCCGTCCACAGCAGCCCGGTGGCCACTGCGACCGGGGCGGCAAAGGCCGCTTCCACCCAGCCGCGAAGCGTCAGACCAAATACCACGGCAGGCAGCATGGCCACCACGAGCCCCCCTCCCAAGCGACGCGTTTCGTCGGACCAGGGATGCCGCAGCAAGGCGCCGATGCGCTCGCGATAGAAGAAGATCACCGATCCCGCCGTGCCCAGGTGCAACAGGGCGTCCAACAGCAGTCCGGGCTTTTCGACGCCAAGCCAGACCTCGGCCAATGCAAGATGCCCGGAGCTTGAAATGGGCAGAAATTCGGTGAGCCCTTGGATGAGCCCCAACAGAAGGAACAGCATGCCTGATGATCCTGCCGAGCGCACAGGGCGAATTCAAGCCGCGGTGAGCAGTGTGCCCGTGGGCCGCAGCTGGCTGTAGAGGTCCAGCAGGTCCCGGCAGGTTTTCTGAGCGCTGTGCTCCTGGGCCAGGCGTCTGGCGCCGGCGCTCATGCGTCTGCGTCTGGGCTCATCCAGCAGCAGGTCGAGGACCGCCTGCGAAAACGCCGCCACGTCGTCCGGCACCAGCAGCCCGCTATCGCCGTGCGCGACCACGTCCCGCACGCCCATCTCCCCGATGGCGACCACGGGAGATCCCGCAGCCTGCGCCTCCAGCAACACGATGCCCTGCGTCTCCGTCTTGGAGGCGAACACGAACAAGTCGGCTTGGTGATAGGCATCGATCAGCTGTGCGCGCTCGAGGTACCCAAGGAAATGCACCCAGGCAGCGACGCCCAAGGCCTGCGTTCGTTCCTGGAGCGCCGCGCGCGCCGGACCATCCCCCGCCACCACCAGCGCCAGGTTTCCATGGCCTCTCTGGATGCGGGCAAAGGCCTCCAGCACGAACTGAAAGTTTTTCTCGGGTCCCAAGCGGCCTGCGGTCAGCAGCAGCTTCGTCCCCGGGGAGAGCGACAGCGCCTCGCGCAGCCTAAACCGCGCCGGGCGTTGAAAGGCTTCCAGATCAATGCCAAAGGGCATGGCCTCGACCGGGGTGCAGACCCCGTACTCCAACAGGTGCGCCTTCATCTCCTCCGACGGCGCAAGGACCAGGTCGCAGCGGTTGCAGAAAGCGCGGCTGATGCGCTCGGCCATGCGCCGGGTCGGGCGGATGGGTCGCGGGATGTAGTGCCGGTATTCGGCGAAATAGGTGTGATAGGTGTGCACGTGGGGCAAGCGATAATGCCGAGCCGCCCACACTGCAAGCAACCCCAGGGAAAAAGGCGTATGGCTGTGGATGATGTCGAGCCGCTCCAGCTCCCCGCGCAGCTGCCGCCGATAAGGCCAGGTCAGGCGGCTTTCGGGATGAAAGCGCACCTTGCGCGAGGGAAAGCGCCACACCTTGTGCGCGTCCTCCGGCGGCTGGTTGGGATACGCGGGGGCAAAGACCACCGCCTCGTGCCCCAGCTCTTCAAACTGCCGAGCCATGATCTGCACGACGGTGACCACCCCGTTGATTTGGGGGGAATAGGTATCGGTGAACAAGCCGATCCTCATAAAATCCCTCTCTCTGTAGGATCCCTGACGCATTATACTGCCGTTGCTTTCGCAAAGACAAGCTTACAAGATGCCCCGCTCGATGCGGCAGAAGCTGCACTGCTCCTCGGGGCCAGGATGGTGCAGCCCGCAGCGCGGGCAGCGGCGCTTGCCGGGGAGGGTCGCGTGGATTTTCTCACGACGCGCGTAGGTCTCAAACAATGCCCGCAAGGCCCGTCGCAGGGATTCATCCTCCACCCCTTGAACCAACGTCTCGATGCGCAAGACCTCGCGTTCGTCCAAGGAAACCTCCGCCAGCTTGGGCGGGGCGGCGGGTTGGGGCGGCGCCTTGAGCGCCATCACCTTGAAGCGGATGTCCTTCAAGGGCCGGCGCAACCGCGCGTTGAGCCGCTGCAACCACTGGTCGCGCATGAGCGTGCATTCGTGGGCGAAGGCGTGGTGGCCCACCCCCACGTACAGGTAGCCTTCGCTGACGGCTTGGGCTTGGGACAGCCGCGCCAGGCGCGGGCCGACCACTTCGGGCCACAGGAAGAGCGCCTCCTGTTCGACGTAGGCCTGACCCAAACCGCAAGCCGCGAACAGCTTTTCAAGCTCTGTCTGTTTCACGCGCCTTCCTTCGGGACCTCGCTCACGCGCCCCTGTTCCACGTGG
This sequence comes from Candidatus Bipolaricaulota bacterium, assembly GCA_036507575.1. GTDB lineage: Bacteria > Bipolaricaulota > Bipolaricaulia > RBG-16-55-9 > JAJCYT01 > DATCIV01. Next base: position 12,108 of record DATCIV010000023.1, read on the forward strand.
AACACCTTGTCCGCCCGGCCGAGCAGCGGCGGGCTGAGATGGGTTTCGGTGAGGAACAGCTGCAACTCCTGCGGCAGGTGGTCGAGCAGCAACTGGGTGCGCTGGGGGTCCAACTCGCTGAGCACGTCGTCGAGCACCAACACCGGGTACTCGTCGAACCGGCGGCGGTACAGCTCCAGTTGCGCCAGCTTGAGGGCGATGAGGGCCGTCTTTTGCTGGCCTTGCGATCCGAAGCGGCGCAGGTCCATGTCTTCGATATAAAACGCTACGTCGTCGCGGTGCGGCCCGATCAGGCTCATGCCGGCGAGCTTCTCCCGCGCTTGCATGCGTTGCAGGGCGGCCTGCAGGCCTTCGGACGCTCCCGTCAGGCCGTGTTCAACCTCGCTTTCATAGCGCAGCTGAAGGCGCGAGCCGGCTTGGTTCAAGCGCGGGTGAACGTGCTCCAACACGGCGTTCATCTCATCGAGAAAGCGCAGCCGCGCCTCCACCAGATGCGCGCCGTGTTCGAGGAGCTTCTGGTTGTAAACCTGCAAAAGCTCCTCATCGGACGCCTCATGGCGCAGCAGGGCGTTCTTGCGCCGGACCACGTGCTCGTAGGCAAGCGCCTGCGAGCGGTAGTGTTTGTCCAAATCGCTGATGCTTCGATCCAACAGGCGGCGGCGCAGGGATGGGTTGCCTTTCAGCACTTGCAGATCGTCGGGGGTGAAGATGAGCACCTTGAACGCGTCGAACACGCGGCGCTGGCTGGCGGACTCCCCGCTCAAAAGGATCGTCTTGCCCTCCTCCACGCCGTTGAGCTGGATCTTGAGGTGCTCTCCAGCAACCTCCAGGCTGAGCGTACTCCACGTGCAGTCCCAGCGGATGACCTCGCGTTGCCTTTCCCCCTTGAGCAGCTGCCCACGGGAGGCAAAGTACAAGGCCTCGCACAGGTTGGTCTTGCCCGAGGCGTTGGGGCCCACAATCAAATTGAAGTGGGGGTGGGGAACCAGCGTCACGGGAGAGAGGTTTCGAAATTGTCTGAGCGAGAGCTTGGACACCTTCATGAGGAGTTCCCCTTCCAGGTGAGTCTACCGGACGTTGCCTACCAATGCATCTATCTTTATAAACATATTAAGGTAGTGGCATTAGTAGGGAGGGCTTCTCCCTGTTGAAAACCCTGCTAAACCCAGAGCCCTTCGAACAAATTATTGTTGAATACCCTGTTGACAACCTGTGGAAAACCCGGCGTCGGCTGTGCAAAACCCCTGTTGAAAAGTCCACCCAGAAGTTTTCAACAGGACTTTTCAACAGCAGAGGGGGTAGTTTTCAACAGGTTTTCAACAGGAAAGGGGGCAGTTTTCAACAGGTTTTCAACAGGCATGTTTTGAAAATGGGGTTCAATTTCTATCGAATATTAACTGATTTTGGTTAAAACCGTTTCACGAATACTCAATCCCAATCGCTTTGAACCACGAGACGTATACGCGTTGTCAGCTTGGTCGGATCAAAAGCCTTTGCCTGCGTTGGCTTGTTCCAGCAGCGGTTGTTGCAGCGCAACGCGCAAAGGGATATGATCGAAAGATGAAAGGAAGTGGCTTTCTTATGGTCCACATCACCGACAAGGCGATCACCGCCGTGAAGGGCTACCTGCAAAAGGAAAAGAAGGAGAACCATGGGTTGCGCATCGTGGCCCAGCAAGGGTGTTGCAGCCTGCAATACGGCTTTTTCCTGGCCGAGAAGGGAAACGATGACGACACCGTCCTGCAACAGGGCGGCGTTACCTTCTACGTAGACCCTGAAAGCGGCACTTGGCTGCAAGGGGCCAAGGTGGATTTCCAGGTCGGCGAGCAGGGAGAGGGGTTTTACATCGAAAATCCGAACGAAGCCAAGATGGAAGGCAGCGGCAGCTGCGGCTGCGGGGGCGGAAGCTGTGGCTGTGGCGGTCACGGCTGAGGCGCTTCTTGCGAAGGCGCTTCTTGCGAAGCGGCTTCGTCCGGGGTCAACAGTTTCTCCTCATAGATGCGGCGGATCGTGTGCTCCACCTCCGGCTCGCGCACGGTGAGGTCCGCCAGTTGGAAGCGTTGCGAAAGCTGCTGGATCAGCTGCGAAGCGCTCAGCGCATGGCGCGAGAAACGATAGGTCACCTGCTGACCCTGCCTGGACACCAGCGTTGCGCCCTCCACAGTCACATCGTCGTAATCCTGCGAAAAATCCACCACCACCTCGCGCTCCCCGCCGAAACGCGCTTGCAGCTCTTTTAAGGGGCCGTCGAACAGCAACTTGCCGTGGTCGATGAGCATCACCCGACCGCACAGCTTCTGCACGTCGCCCAGATCGTGGGTGGTCAGGATAAAGGTGACCCCCTGGCGCGCGTTGACCTCCTGGATGAAGGAACGAATGCGCTCCTTGGCCACCACGTCCAACCCGATGGTGGGCTCATCCAGGAAGACCACCTGTGGGTCGTGCAGCAGCGCGGCGGCCAGGTCGGCCCGCATACGTTGACCTAAACTGAGGCTGCGCACCGGTGTGTTGAAGAACGGGCGCAGCTCCAACAGGTCTTCGAAGCGCTTCAAGTTGTTCCGAAAACGGTCGTGCGGAACCTTGTAGATATGGCGAAGCAAGTCAAAACTTTCGACCACGGGAAGGTCCCACCACAGGCTGGTGCGCTGGCCGAAGACCACGCCGATGCGCCGGGTGTGCGCCACGCGCTGGCGCCAGGGGAC
>DATCIV010000024.1:0-2939 GCA_036507575.1 Candidatus Bipolaricaulota bacterium
GGTCTGGAGTTCCACCCTGAACGGACCCGCCGCAGCGCTTCCTTGATTGCGCACCACGGTGATGAGCTGAAACGCACTTCCCACCGTTGGGCTTTGCGGGTTCGCGGTCATGGACTCCACCACCAAGTCCGGCAGGGTCGCGGGGGGCGGGGTCTGGCCCGTAATCTGGTACTGAGCGGTATTATTGGATTCGTTCGACTCGGTCACCTGATTCGCTGAATCCACGGTCACGGTGACCGTGTCCTGCGAAACGCCGAGCGTCCGCGAGAAGCTGACCATGGTGGAAACGCCAGCCGCCAGGCTGGGCACGGTGCGCTGATCGGAACCGGCGCCGTCCTGCAGCCGCACGGCGAAGGACCCGGCCGCTGCGTTGCCTTGGTTTTGCACCGTGATGCTGTGCTGGATCAAGTCACCGATCATGGGTGTTCTAGGCGAAAAGTCCGTCAAGAGGATCGTCAAGTCGGGCCGCGTCGTCACCGGCGGGCTGAGGGCCACGCGCCCTGATCCGGTGGCCAGGGAGGAGCCCACCGGGGTGGCCGTGGAGCGCAACTGCGCGCTCAACTGGGACGCCGTCAGGTTGGCGTTTTGGGAGAGCAGCAAGGCCGCCGCCCCCGCCACGTGAGGAGCCGCAGCCGAGGTGCCCTCGAACAGACCGAAAGTAGAAGTCGTCACGTTGTCCGGGCCGGTGATGTCGGGCTTGGGCCGCCCATCGTTGGTGGGCCCTTGCGAGCTGTAGCCGCCTTGCGGGCCGGTGGACCAGTTCTCCTTGGGGATCGCCGCCACGCTCAGCACGCTGGACACGTCGGCGGGCGTCACGATGCTGCTTTGGGCCACGCTGTGCTGGATGTCGTGAAAGAGGCTGAACAACGTCAATTCCTTCGGGGAGGAGCCACTGAACAACTGGACCTGCACCCGGTAGGCGCCGCTGGTGGGCACAAAATAGCGCAGGGTTTCGGTGGGTTCCTGCGCGCCGCTTTGGGTCTTGTCCGATATGGCCACCTGGGTGCCCTGGGCGTTGAACAGCACCAGGTCGTAGTCCTGCGACGTGAACGGCCAATCGCGCCAGGTCAGGTAGAGGTGGATGGTTTCGCCGGCGTTGGCTTGAAGGTCGATGGATTCATCGCTGCCGGAGAACTCGGCAAAGCCGTTGCCGTTGCCGTCGCGAAACGACCCCTTGTAATGGCGCTGCGCGTAGTTGCCCGCGGAGTTGACCCACAGGATGCCGGCGGAGGCAGCCGTCTGGGCGATGGAGGCAATCACGCCGGTGCCGTCGTAGTAACTGGTGTTGAACCAGCCCACGGAGTGGTTGATGACGTCCACTCCCTGGGCGATGGCCTCGTTGACCGCGTTCTCCAGGTCTATTTCATCGCCGATCTTCATCAAGTAAAGCTGAGCGTTCGGCGCCACGTCGTGCGCGATCTCGGCCACCGCCGTGCCGTGGTTGGTGCCAAATTCCAGCCCGGAGCCAGTGAAATCGCGCGTGATCACGTTGCCGGGCAGTTCACCGCGCGCCCTGGCGGTGGATAAACCGGCGAAGCCCAGGTCAATGACCGCCACCTTGACGCCTTGGCCGAAGGTGCCGCTGGCGTGGAGCTGGTCGGCCCCGATCAGGCTGACGCCTTCAGAGACTGCCAACGTCTGAGGCGCCAACGGTGGCCGAATATAGGCGATGTCCGGAACCAGCTGAAGCAGCGTATCGAGCAGCGGCAGCAGGCTCACAGGCAGCTTCAGGCGGACGAACGTCTTGGACCGCGACGATATGACGCTGCTGCTGCCGAACGTCTGCGCTACCGCACTGGTCACTGCTCCGGTGCTTCCCCGGCCGCTATTGAAGACCACCGTGACGGTGACCGAGTTGCCGTCAAACGGCACGCCCAGGGCGCGCGCAGTCTGAATCGAAGAGTTTTGAGCTCCTGTCGCACTTTCCAGCACTTTTTGAATTGCACCATCCACCTTCGACTTGGCCGATGTTTTGGTTTTGCCAGCGGAGGACTGGGCCATTCCTGTCCCCTGCACGGCCAACACGGCGATGAGCAGCAGGATGAGGAATCGCTTCATCAGGACCCTCCTCCCGCCTGCGGCTGGAGCGGCGCTCGCACCTGGGCCACCGCCGGGTCTTGCGCAAGCGCCAGCAGGTCGGGGATCAGCACCTGGGTGCGCATCCCGGAAGAGCCTTGCCCTTCGATGAGCAGATCGAAGCGGGCGGATGGGGTCTGGCCTTCGGCCAGCTCCACCACCGCGCGCACCCGCAGACCGCTCAGGGAAAGCCCCTGCAGGGTGGCAAAATCGGGCCAATCCGGCGCTTGGGTCAGGCGAAACAACGTCTCGTCCAAACGCACCCCTTGCGGCACCGGCGCCTTGGCCCTGGCGCTCAAGGGCAAAGCCTCAAAGCTCAAACCCAGAGGCAGAATCAAGCCAAGCGCCGACAGCTCTTGTTGGATCTGGTTCGTCAGGGCTTCAGCGTCGAGCGTTTGTTTCATCACCACCACCAGCTCATACAGCAGGCCGCCGTCCACCATGGGCCTGAGGTTCAGGCGAAAGGCCGCGGTGTCCAGCCGAACCATGGACACAGCACCGTCCAACGCCAGCTGAGGGAACCCGAAAAACTGCCCTTCCAGCGCGGGCGCACACGCGGCGCAGCGCTCGCTGCCCTGGTAATAGGACACCTCCGCGCCTTGTTGGACGCGAATCCACCACCCCAGCGCCTGGGCTTTGGCAAGCATCGCCTCGGCGTGGGGGGGCGCGAGGCTGGCGCGGTACGCCTGGCCGCTTTCAAGGCTGGGGCTTACGCCCCATCCCTGGAAGCCTCCCCACAGGGTAAAGGCGGCCAGCATCATCAAAAGAATCCCTTTCATGGCAAGCTCCTTGGTGTTACAGGAATTGCTCCCCTCGGGGGCTGGAACGTACGGACATCGGGCGGGGCGGCTTTCGCCGCCCCG
>DATCIV010000025.1:0-2731 GCA_036507575.1 Candidatus Bipolaricaulota bacterium
CGCAAAAGACGTGTTTGCCTGCCGTGGCCGCTTGTTCGATCAAGCGGGAATGAGTATCCGTGGACGAGCAGATAACGACGGCGTCGATCTTCGGGTCCCGAAAGACGGCGTCTGAGTTCTCATGGACTGAGGGAATTTGAAGTTTCGCGGCGCAGCGTTTGGCCGCCTCCGCTTGCACGTCGGTCACCGCCAGCAGCTTGGCCCCCGGCACGCGGAAAGCGAGCTTTTCGGCGTGCAGTTGGCCGATGCGGCCTGCGCCGATCAGGCCGATTCCGACAAGGGTTGATGCGTTCATGATGCGCTCCTATAAGGCTTGAATGCCATGGGTCTATAATCCGATGCGCTGCAGGAACGCCCGGTTGCGCCGCGCGCTTTCCAGCGGCGTGCCCATGCCGGGCAACACGTCCTGCTCCACCACGATCCATCCAGCGTATCCGTTGCCTTTCAGCTCCGTGAGCGCTGCATTGAATTGCACTGCCCCTTTCCCCAGCTCGCAGAACACCCCGCGGCGGACCGCTTCGAAGTAATCCCAGCTCTGCGCGCGGGCGCGCGCGACGACACCGGGCTCCATATCCTTGAAATGGACGTGCCAGATGCGCTTGCCGTGCTGCTTGAGCGCTGCGGCCACGTCCCCTCCCCCATAGGCGTAGTGGCCCGTGTCAAAACACAGCCCCAGCAGCTTGGGGTCGGTCAAGCGCAGGAGCTGATCCACTTCTTCAGGGGTTTCCACGTAGCCAGCACAGTGATGGTGGAAAACGGTGCGCAGTCCCGTCTCCCGCAGCACGGCTTCGGCGATGCGCAAAGCGCCTGCAGCGAACGTCTGCCAGCGTTCCACGCTCAACCCGTGTTCGGATCGGATGCGCCCGGCGTTCTTCATCCGCACGGGGTCTTTCCCATTGTCGTCGGCCAGCACGATGAAGGGGCTTTTCCCCACCTGAGCCAGCAGGCGAGCGATGCGCAGCGCGACGATCAGCCCCGCCTCATGCGCTACCCCATCGGCAAGCGCCACGGGGACGAACGCGCACAGCATGCTCAAGCCCCGCTCCTCCAATTCCGCCTTCAGCGCTTTGGAATCCGTGGGCATGAAGCCCCAGTCGCCCAACTCAGTGCCGGCGTAGCCGGCCAGCGACATCTCATCGAGCACCTGGGCGTATCCGGCCGTCTTGCCCTCCAGACCGAATTCCAGCACCCCCCAAGAGCAGGGGGCATTGGCCACCTTGATCGTGGTCATAGGAAGTAACGCTCCTTGCTGAGGTTTTTCTCGTACTCCCGGCGCGCTTGTTGCACCGATGGCATGTCCGACACTTCGGCGACCGCTACGTCCCACCAGGATTCATACCCCCCCACCCGCTGCTTGGGGTCCACTTCCACCACGATGACGGTGGTTTTTTTCTGATGCTTGGCTTGCTTTAGGGCCTCCAGCAGCTGATCCCGCGTTTGAGCCCTGATCGCGTGCGCGCCCAGACTGGCGGCGTTGGCGGCAAAGTCCACCGGCACGTGGCCCCCGCTCCACTGGCCGTCCGCCCCGCGGAGGCGATACTGGGTGCCGAAGCCTTCGCTGCCGATGGATTCGGACAACCCTGCGATGCTGGCAAAGCCGTGACTGTCCAGCAGCAGGATCGTCAGCTTGTATCCCTCCTGGATCGAGGTCACGATTTCCTGAGCCATCATCAAGTACGATCCGTCGCCGACCATCACGTAGACCTCGCGCTCGGGCGCGGCCATCTTGACCCCCAGGCCGCCGGCGATCTCGTATCCCATGCAGGAATAGCCGTACTCCAGATGATATCCCTTGGCGTCGCGACAGCGCCAGAGCTTGTGCAGGTCTCCCGGCAGGCTGCCTGCCGCGCATACCACCACGTCCTTAGGGTCGGAAAACTCGTTCACTGCGCCGATGACCTGGCCCTGACTGATGGGCGGCCCATGGTTCAGCTGATAAATCCGCTCGACTTCCTGTTCCCACTCCTGCCGGTATTGGGCGATTTGGGCTCGGTACGCTGGCTCCACCCCATAACCCTGCAACGACTGCGACAACCCATGGAGCGTTGCCTGCGCGTCCCCGACCAGGGGCACGGCGTTGTGCTTGAACGCGTCGAACTCGGCGACGTTGACGTTGATGAAGCGCACCGTGGGGTTCCCAAACGCGGTCTTGGAAGCGGTGGTGAAGTCGCTGTAGCGCGTGCCGATGCCGAGGATCAGGTCGGCTTCGCGTGCAATGCGGTTGGCGCCGGGGGTGCCGGTGACCCCCATCGCGCCCAGCAACCGAGGATGATCGAAGGGCAGCGATCCCTTGCCCGCTTGCGTTTCCCCCACGGGGATGCCGGTGTGTGCTGCAAACTGGGAAAGGGTCGCGCAGGCCTCGCTGTAATGGACGCCGCCGCCTGCGATGATCAGAGGGCACTTGCTGGCTTTGATCCACTCGACGGCCCGCTGAAACAGGCGTTCGTCGGGGCGCGGTCGCGGGATCGTCCACACACGTTTTTGGCAAAATGCCAGAGGGTAGTCGTAGGCCTCCGTTTGCACGTCCTGTGGCAGGCACAGGGTCACCGCGCCGGTTTCGGCCGGGGAGGTGAGCACGCGCATGGCTTCGGGCAGGGAGGTGATCAGCTGTTCGGGCCGATACAGGCGGTCCCAGTAGCGGGAGACGGGCTTGAAACAATCGTTCACCGAGATGTCCTGGGTGTGCTCCGATTCCAGTTGTTGGAGCACGGGCGCCACGTTGCGCCGTGCG
>DATCIV010000026.1:0-2338 GCA_036507575.1 Candidatus Bipolaricaulota bacterium
CCCAAGCAGTTGACACACCCGTCCACCCCCCGCACAATGGCAAGCCAACTTGATCCACCTTTGTTGAGGTGAACCGTGTTACTGCACCAAAAGCGCCACCCCGTCGTGGAGCCCATCGCCGAGCTGAACCGCATCAAGATCCGCGACAACGGGGAGCCGTTGGTGGATGCGCTCAAGGCGCTCAAAAACGCGCAGATCCATCCCGAGCGCAAGAATTACCGGAAGGAATCGCCCCATCGCTTTCACGCCAGGGAAACCGTGGTGGACATGCTGCGCAGGGCCGAGCGCGCTCTGCCCGAGGGGCATCGTCTGATGTTGTGGGGGATTTATCGTTCGCACGAGGATCAAGTCAAGATCTACAACGACGTGTACAACGAGTTCAAGAAAAAGCACCCGCGCTGGCCCAAGAACATCCTGCGCCGGCAGACCAACCGCTTCGTCCACCCGCCGGACATCCTCACGCCGCCCGGCCACAGCACCGGCGGCGCGGTGGATCTATCGCTGATGGGACCAGATGGAAAACCTTTGAACATGACCGCGCCCTTTGACGCGCAGTCCGAGGAGCGGCGCAAGGTGGCCGCGACCTTCTCGCCGCACCTGGCCGAATTTGCGCGCGGCAATCGCCGCATCCTGGTTGAGGCCATGAGCCAAGCGGGCTTCACCAACTACGGAGGCGAGTGGTGGCACTGGTCCTACGGCGACTCGTGCTGGGCATGGCGCATGGGGCGAACCGTGGCCATTTACGGACCGATCGTCCCCGCAAACCACAACGCGGGCGCCCGCTAGTGCTCCCCCCCAATGAACGTTGCGTGTATTCTTTGTAGGGCCGGCTGTGCCGGCCTTGTTGTAGGCCGTGGCGTTTCACGGTAGGGGCGGGGTTTCCCCGCCCTCCATGCGCGACGGGCGCGGGAACCGCGCCCCTACAGCTGATGGTTAGCCCGGAATGCCCGGATTGTTGCGCCCCGGAGCCGATTGCTTGATGTTGAAGTAGCGCGAGTTGTTGGCGTCGCTGAAGCGGCCGACTTGCTCGGCGTACTCGATCACCGTGCCGTCAAAGTGCGCCCGGATCCAGGCGTCGCGCTCTTTTTCCCGCTCCGGCAGCAACGGGGCCACCAGCTCCAGCGTGATCTGGCCCTGCTCGTCGGTGAGCATCTCGCCGCTCACGCCAAACTCCGCACCGTCCAGCTGCACCGGTTGATGGGCCAGCGGCTTCATCTCGCCGCGTTGGTCCTGGTAGCTCAACGTGACCTGAAAGGTGAAGGTCTCCCCGCCGTTGACCACGGCGCCGGGAGCCGTCAGCGTCAGGGTTGCTTCATAAGCCACCCTGGGCTTGATGGTCTCGCAGGCAGCCAGACCCACACCCACCGCAGCGATTAAACTCAACGCCTTGATCCAGCTCAGCAACTTCATAAATCCTCCTCCAGGGCGGCCTGCCCGAAGTTCTAAATCAAAGGTATTTCTCGTCACAATTTCCACAGTACCGCTTTGCCCATGCGGCGAAAAACCCGCGGGTCAGGCCCCAACCCCCCCGCTGGTAAGGCAGGCGACGGACGAACGTTCCCGCTGGCGAGTGCCCGTGTCTCCTGAGCCCCAGGGAGCAGCGAACCAGTCAAGCGAGGGGCTTTGACAAGAACTCAAGAGAGAGGTAAGCTGTGTTTTGTGGCGTTGCCAACGCGAATCTGACCCTGTCAGCACCGTGGCGCCGATCGCTATACTGCTGAAACCGGTTGCAATTGGACAAAAACCGCCGCTTGGACCCATTCCGGCAGGACGGTTGCATCGACAAGCACAAGGAGGCCGACCGCCCATGAAGCGCATCCTCACCCTCTGCCTCAGTCTCACCCTGGCCTTGGCCTGGACCGGCGTCAGCTTGGCCCAGGAAGGCACACTACCCAATCCCAAGGTGCTCAGCGAGGACCTGTTCCCCGATGGGTTCGGCGTCCGCGGCGGAACCGTCGTCATCGACAACGTGGACAACCCGCGCACGTTCAACCCCATCATCCAGTTTGAAAGCAGCTCGGATGCGGTCAACGCCCAGCTTCACGCCACGTTGCTGGAGGGAGGCTTCGGCACGCCGGATGCTTTGGCGGAGAATTTTGAGGTCTCCGACGACAACCTCACCATCCGCCTGATCCTGCGCGAAGGGTTGAAATTCTCCGACGGCCAGCCCCTGACCGCGGACGACGTGTTGTTCACCCTCAACGACGTGGTGTTCAACCCCGACGTGATCAGCCGCAAGACCCTGTGGCTGATCAACGACCAGTTCCCCACCGTGACCGCCGAGGACGCGCGCACCATCGTGGTGTCCACCCAGGTCGCCGCGCCGCTGGTCACGCTC
>DATCIV010000027.1:0-2774 GCA_036507575.1 Candidatus Bipolaricaulota bacterium
GCCGTATCCAGTGTAGGTCGCTGCGGCGGCGGCTCGGGCAGCGCTCCCCGGTCGACCTTACCATGAGCGTTTAGCGGCAACGCATCCATCACGACAAAGGACGAAGGGATCATGACGTCGGGCAGCCGTTTTCTCAACCGCTCTTGAAGCTTCCCTATCGAGAAAGCTGCGTTTCCCGCCGGAACGACATAGGCCACCAGCCGTTGATCTCCCGACGAGTCCGCTCGTGCGACCACCACCGCTTCCCTCACCTCTTCCAAGCTCAAGAGCGCGTTCTCCACCTCGCCCAGTTCGATGCGGTTGCCCCCGATCTTGACCTGAAAATCCTTGCGGCCGAGGTGGATCAAGCAGCCGTCCGGGAGCATCAGGCCTACGTCCCCACTCAAGTACATGCGCACATCTCGTTCATCGGATGCGGGCAGAAAGCGTGCCCGGGTGAGCTCGGGGTCATTCCAATACCCGGGAGAAAAGTAACGGCCCTTGATGGCGATTTCGCCGGTTTGCTCTACTCCCAATGCCTTGCCGTGCTCATCAAGCAACAGGACTTCCGTATCTTCGGCCGCATATCCAACGGGCACGTAGTCCCCAGGCAGGTGAGTGTCCTTGTCGATCAGATAGCGCACCGCGGTCTCGGTTTCGGTCGTGCCCATGCTGTTGACCAGGATGCAGCTTGATGGCAGGCGCACACGATAAAGTTCGACATCCCGCTTATACACAGGCTCCCCTCCTGTGTAGATTAGGCGCAGCTGCGTCAGGTCCTCCTCACCGCTCATTTGATCCATGATTCGGCGCAAAACCGACACCGGAAGGTGCCAAACCGTGATGCCTTCCTGAATCGACCAGTTGACCGCGTTGCGCAGGCCATTTCGCCTCACATCGAATGGGAACAAGGTTCCGCCGACCAACAAGGTGCACAGTGCAGCCCGAAGCCCACCAGCAAACATCATCGAGTGAAGGAGGACGCGGTCTTGTGCGCACAGCCGGGTGAAGTTGACGTATTTGTAGATCCCGTGGAGCACATTACGGTGAGATTGAACAACGCCCTTGGGGCAGCCCGTCGATCCCGAGGTGAACAGGATATAGGCCAACGCGTCCGCCGATGGTGTGATGCTGATATTCGCGTCGGGCAGTGATTGAGGAAGGCGTTCTATGTTGACCACTTCGCGCATTTGCTGCGCTGTCGCTTGAGCGGCGTCGGCGTGCAGGTCCTCCGTCAAGATGAGTTTTGTCTTCAATTCCTCCAGTAACTGGACGGACCGCGCACTTGGAAAGGACGGATCGATCGGCACGTAATACTTGCCCGCCTTGAGCACCCCCAACAGGGCGGAAAGAAAGGAAACAGGGTTCTCAAGCATCAAGGCAATGGCCTCGGCTTGGCCGGAATTCTGTTGGTGCAGCGCGCGGGCGACCCCGTTGGCCGCGTCGTTGAGCTGGGCATAGGTCAATTCAACAGTCGCCGTCTTAACCGCAACTTGGCGAGGCGATCTCAGGACTTGTGCCTGAAATAGTGCAGAGATTGAAGATTCAACCCACGCTTTCTGGAACTCAACGAAAGCCCCGCTGGGGTGAATACACCTGGCGTGAATGGCCTGCTGATGGCTCCACCCTTCAGTTTTAGCGGTACTGACTCTTTCCATCGATTTCTCCTTATGTCCTTGTCCGCACAGTCCAGGCAGCATCAGCCGGGTATGCTGGGTACAGTCTACAAGCTCATTTACGTTTGGGAAAACCCAGATACAACAGCGCCGCCAAAGACGCAAGCGTTCCTCCGGCAGCCGCGCGCTGAAACCAAGTCCCTTCCCAGCTCCCCCAGAACAGCCAAATCCCGACCGCAACCGCGCCAAGCGCCGCCACCAGCGCCGCACCGGCGGCCACATCCTTGACCCGCCCCGCCGCCGCGTTGAACTGCGGGTAGAGCTGATCCACCAGCGCCTCAAGCGCCGTGTTCACCATCTCCATGACCAAGACCAGCGCAATCACCAAACACAGGATCGCCATGCGCACGGGATCCAACTGGGCCACGAAACCCAGACCCAAAGCCAGCGCCCCGGCCGCCAACTGAAAGCGCAGGGTGCGCTGCGTGCCGACCGCCCAGCGCAGTCCCTTCCACGCGCAGCGCACGCTGTCTTTGAACGTTCCGTGACGATAGGGTTGGGAGTGCATGGCTCAGTATAATCGAAAGCCCAAAAGGGCGGAAATGCTGGAGCACGCATGAGGTCATCCATTCACATCAAAGCAAACGCCAAGCTGAATCTGGGCTTGCGCGTGCTGGGCGTGCGCCCGGACGGCTTTCACGACTTGCACACTCACTTGCAAGCCATCAGCTTGTCCGACGAGCTGCGCTTCGAGCGCGTGAACGGCGGTCTGCGCGTGGAAGCTCCCGGCCTGAACATCCCTGCGCAGGAAAACCTGGTCCAGCGCGCGATGGCGCTGTTCCAGGCGCGGGCCGGGTTTACGGGCGGGGTGCGTTGCGCACTGACCAAGCGCATTCCCGTGGGCGCCGGCTTGGGCGGCGGATCGAGCGACGCTGCGGCGACGCTGCGCGCCTTGAACGCGCTGTTTGAAAAAAACCTGTCCCCCCAGACGCTGGTGGACTGGTGAGCGGAATTGGGCTCGGATGTGCCCTTCTTCCTGCACGGCGGTCTGGCATGCGCTCGCGGGCGGGGCGAGCGCATGGCGCCGTTGCCGCCCGCTTACGACGGGCATCACTTCGTCGTGGTCGTGCCTCCCATCCACTGTGCGACCTCTGAGGTCTATCGCGCGTGGGATGAGCT
>DATCIV010000028.1:0-3816 GCA_036507575.1 Candidatus Bipolaricaulota bacterium
CGCTCGGACGCCTATCAATCGCACCGCGCCCTGATCCTCAACGACGGCGCACGCAGCGACTCCAGCCCGAGCCTGGAGATCAACGCCAACGACGTGCGCTGCACCCACGCCGCAAGCGCAAGCCAGCTGGACGACGAAAAGCTGTTCTACCTGCGCAGCCGTGGCCTGGACGAGGTGCAAGCCAAGAAGGCCATCGTGGACGGCTTCTTCCAGCCCACCGTGGACAACATCACCATGGAGCTTGCCAGGCAAAGGCTCGAGCGCCTGATCGATGAGAAGTGGGAGAAGGACGAAGCTTGACGCGCTGACCCGCATCATGGGAAAAGCGCGGGGGATGAGTATAATCAGCCCCATGGAAGACCTCTACATGGAGCAGATCCTGGACCACTATCAGGACCCGCGCAACTTCGGAAAAATCCCCGACGCAGACCTGTCGCACGAAGAGGGCAACCCTTCCTGCGGCGACCTGATCCGCATCGACATCAAGCTCGACGGCGACCGCATCAAGGACATCAAGTTCAGCGGCAAGGGCTGCGCCATCAGCCAGGCGTCCAGCTCGATGCTGACCGAGCGCTTGATGGGCGCCAGGCTCGAGGACGTCAAAGCCATGGGCAAGGAAGATATTCTGCAGATGCTGGGCATCCCCATCGGGCCGATGCGCATCAAGTGCGCGCTGCTGCCGCTGAAGGTGGTCAAGGTGGAAGCCTACGGCCTGGACGCCTGGAACGAAGACGATGAGGAAGCCTGACGTGGCCCTGGTGAAACTGGCAAGGGTGGATCAACTCAAGCCCGGCTCGTTTCTGGCCGTGGAGCACGACGGAGAGCCGATCGCGCTCTACAACGTGAACGGGAAGATCTACGCCACGCGCAACGAGTGCTCCCACGACGGCGGCACGCTGACCGGCGGCTGGATGGAGGGCGCGTGCGTGGTCTGCCCGCGCCACGGGGCCAAGTTCGACGTGACCAGCGGAAAAGCCATGGCCCTGCCGGCCGTGATCAGCATTGACACGTATCCGGTGAAGGCGGAAGGCAACGACATCTACGTGGAGCTTGAGGTTTAGAATCACGGTGAGGGGGAACTTATGGCCATCTCGAAGCCGCTGTTCACGCTGGACCCGGAGTGCATCAAGAGGGATTTTCCCATTTTCCTGCGACAGGTGCACGGCAAACCCTTGGTCTACCTGGACAACGCCGCCACCTCGCAGCGCCCGCAAGCCGTCATCGACGCGGTGAACCACTACTACACCCAATGCAACGCCAACGTGCACCGCGGCGTGCACACCCTCTCGCACGAAGCCTCGGTCCTCTACGAAGATGCGCACAAGAAGGTCGCGAAGTTCGTCAACGGGACCAGTTGGCGCGAGGTGGTGTTCACCCGCAACGTCACCGAAGCGGTGAACCTGGCGGCCCACGCCTGGGGAAACGTTCACCTGAAGGCCGGCGACGAGATCGTGCTCACCGCGATGGAGCACCACTCCAACCTGGTCCCCTGGCAATTGCTGCGCGATCGCGTGGGCGTGACCTTGAAGTTCGTCGAGGTGGACGAGCAGGGACGGCTGCGCGTGGATCAATACGATCAGTTGCTGAATTCGCGCACGAAGCTGGTGGCGTTTACGGCGGCGTCCAACGTGACCGGCGTGATCAATCCCGTGCGGGAGATCGTGCAAAAAGCCCATGAAGCAGGCGCCCTGTGCCTGGTGGACGCGGCGCAGGCGTTGCCCCACTTCCCGGCGGACGTGCAGGCGTGGGGCGTGGATTTCCTGGCGGCCACCGGCCACAAGATGCTGGGTCCCACTGGCATTGGTTTTTTGTGGACCCGACGCGCCGTGCTGGAGACGATGCAGCCGTTCTTGGGCGGCGGCGACATGATCAAGACCGTCACGCTGGAGGGCGCCACCTGGAACGAGTTGCCCTGGAAGTTCGAGGCGGGCACGCCGGACGTGGCCGGCGGCATCGGACTGGGCGCGGCGGTGGATTACCTCCAATCCGTGGGCATGGAGCAGGTATTGGCTCACGAGTGCGAGTTGCTGGGCTACGCGCTGGAAAAGCTGTCTCGGATCCAGGGCCTGACGCTCTATGGCCCGCACAGCGCGCAGCAGCGCCTGGCGATCGTGCCCTTCAACGTGAAAGGCGTACACCCTCACGACGTGGCCGACATCTGCGACCGCCACGGCATCGCCGTGCGCAGCGGCGACCACTGCGCGCAGCCCTACATGCGCAGGCTGGGCATGGACCACACCGCGCGGGCCAGCTTCTACCTCTACAACACCCGCAAGGACGTGGACGCGCTTGCCGAGGCCATTATGGACGTCAAGAAAGTTTTCAAGGTCTAGGTTTTCGCCATGATCGACGACGCGCAAGTTCAACACATCGCCACCCTGGCGCGGCTGAAGCTCTCGGCCGCCGAGCGCGAGCAGCTCAAGCAGGAGCTGTCGCACATTCTGGATTATTTTAAGAAGCTGGACGAGTTGGACACCTCCCATGTGGAGCCCATGCAGCACGTGCTCCAGACGCAGAACGTGCTGCGCGAGGATGAGGTGCGCCCCAGCGTGCCGCGCGAACAGGCGCTGAAAAACGCGCCCGACCACGATGAGCAGCACTTCCTCGTCCCCGGCGTGTTTGAAGACTAAGGAGAGAAAGGAGACGTTCTCATGGCAAAAGAAACTCAAACCGTCTTAGGCGGCGGCAGCTACGGCCTCATCGGCATCGGCGTGGGCTTGGCCGTTGTCTCGTGGGGGACTTCCTGGTTTTGGGCCGCACTGTCGGGCTTATTCTGGCCCGTCACCCTGGGGTATTGGTTTACGCAGGCGCTCCACCGCTGGGCGGGCGGTTGAGCTGGGATTTACAATGCTCCCCTCACCCTAGCCCTCTCCCCGAAGGAGAGGGAAAAAACACAAAGAACAGTTTCGTCCCAAGGCGGATGCGCGATCCTCGCGTGCAAGAGCCAATTTGCCTTGATCGGCTCCTGAGGCGTTCGTATCATGGGCGCCAAAGGGAGGACCCAATTCCAATGAGTTACCAGTACGCAAGAGTGCCCTCCAAGGGGCAAAAGATCGTCGTTGAAAACGGCAAGCTGCGCGTGCCGGATAGCCCCATCATCCCCTTCATCGAGGGCGACGGCATCGGCCCGGACATCACCCGCGCTATGCGCTTTGTGGTGGACAAGGCTGTTGAAAGAGCTTATCAAGGGAAACGCCAGCTGGCCTGGATGGAGATCTTCGCAGGCGAGAAGGCAAACGGGCTTGCCGGCA
This sequence comes from Candidatus Bipolaricaulota bacterium, assembly GCA_036507575.1. Lineage (GTDB taxonomy): Bacteria > Bipolaricaulota > Bipolaricaulia > RBG-16-55-9 > JAJCYT01 > DATCIV01. The sequence continues at coordinate 3,252 of DATCIV010000028.1, forward strand.
GCTACCTGCCCGCCGAAACGCTGCAAGCCATCCAGGAGTTCCTGGTGGCGATCAAGGGCCCGCTGACCACGCCGGTGGGTGGGGGCATCCGCAGCCTCAACGTGTCGCTGCGCCAGGAGTTGAACCTGTACGCCTGCGTGCGCCCCGTGCGCTATTTCTCGGGAACGCCGAGCCCGCTAAAAAACCCCGAGCACACCGACATCGTCATCTTCCGCGAGAACATGGAGGACACCTACCGCGGCATCGAGTGGGAAGCCGGCAGCCCCCAGGCGGAGAAAGTCCGCCAGTTCCTCAAGAAGGAATTCAAGATCGAGCTGACGGGCGATACCGGCATCGGGCTCAAGCCCATGAGCCGGCAGGGCTCGCAGCGCTTGATCCGCAAAGCCATCCGATACGCGCTGGACCACAAGCGCCCCACCGTCACCCTCATGCACAAGGGCAACATCATGAAGTTCACCGAGGGCGCGTTCCGGCAGTGGGGCTACGAGCTAGCAAAGAAGGAATTCGCCGATACGGTCATCCCCGAACGCGAGCTGTGGGAAAAGCACGATGGGAAACTGCCCTC
>DATCIV010000029.1:0-9532 GCA_036507575.1 Candidatus Bipolaricaulota bacterium
AGCTTTGAAGATCCCGTCCAACTCGAAAGGCGTCAGCGTGGCGCCAAAGCCTTCCATGGTTTGGTGGTGGACCGTGGCGTCAACGAGCAATTGGACTTGGGTAACGGGGATGGCAAGCGTCATGTTCAACATCAACGCGACCAGCGCAATTCCTAGCGATAGCACCCGTATCATTATGAATCTCCTCTCGCTTGAGCAAACCACGACATGATAGGGGGATCGGGGCTAGCAAGTCCATAGCGCGTGCGTTAGATTCAAACCCGTGAAATACTTTGTTCCGGCGCCGGCTGCCGTCGTCTTCGACATGGACGGCGTGCTCGTCGATAGCGAACGGGCCTGGCGCCAGACTGAGGACGAGTACCTGGAGCGCATCGCGCCGGAATATTCCAAAGCCCATCAAGGTGAAGTCATCGGCATCCGCCTCGAAGACCTCCATCGCTTGATGCAGGCCAAGTTCGGCGCGGTGGTCTCGTGGGAGGCGTTTGCGCAGCGGTACCACGAACTGGGGCAGCAGATCTACTTGCAAGAAGCTTCGCTCATTCCCGGCGTCAAGCAAACGCTGGAGATCCTCAAGCGGCGCGCGATTGCCATGGGACTTGCCTCTTCCTCGCCGCACATCTGGATCGATCTTGCGCTGGATCGCTTCGGCCTCAGGCCGTACTTTCGCGCGCTCCTGTCCGGGGAAGACGTCGCGCACGGCAAGCCCGCGCCCGACATCTACCTGGCGGCCGTCAAGGCATTGGACAAGCGGCCGCAGACGTGCTGGGCAGTGGAGGACGCCGACGTGGGCATCCAGTCTGCAAAAGCGGCCGGATTGTTTGTGGTCGGCTTTCGCAACGGGCACAACGACGAGCAGCGCCTTGAGGGGGCAGACCGCATCATCGAGGCCCTGAGCGAGCTGGTCCCGCCGCTTTGACGCGGGCGATGCTGCGTCCATCTCGACCCTCTTGATTTTTGCCCTGTCAGGGGTACATTAAACCTCCTCATGCCTCCACTCCTCGAACGCGCGCGGGCTTGGGCTTTGCTGGAAGCGATCCTGGTCATGCTGACCTGGGCCTCTTCGTTCGTGCTGGTCAAGCTGGGGCTCAACTTCATGGGACCGCTGACCATCGCGGCCCTGCGATACTTCTGCGGCTTTGCGCTGCTGCTGCCGCTGGTGCTGCGCCGCGGCGGGCCGCTGCGCGCGATCCCCGGAAGCCTGTGGCTGCGCTTCCTGCTCTTGGGCTTGAGCGCCTACACCATCGCCAACGGCGCCTATTTCTGGAGCCTGAAGTACATCCCCGCCATCACGGGCTCGTTGGTTTTGAGCTTCATCCCGCTGTTTGCGCTGCTGGGCAGCATCCTGTGGCTGAAGGAATTTCCCACCCGGCGCCAGTGGTGGGGGATGCTCGTCGTGCTCGCGGGGATGGCGTTCTTTTTCTCCTGGGGCTGGCAAGGCGCTCACCCCTTGGGCATCGCGCTGGCCTTGCTGGGAACGGTCAGCTTTGCCCTCTTCACCTTGTTGGGGCGCGACCTGGCGCGGGCGCGACAGGTGGACGTGTGGACCCTGACCGCGCTGCCGCTGGGGCTGGGAGGGGGTGTGCTGCTGCCGATCGCGCTTGCGGTGGAGGGGGTGCCTTCGGGCGCCTGGGAGGGGTGGCTGGTGGTGTTGGCGCTTGCGGTGTTCAACACGGCGGGCGCGTACGTGGCCTACAACCATGCCTTGCAGGTGCTGACCGCTCTGGAGATGAACGTCATTTTGAACCTGTCCCCGCTGGTCACCGCCATCCTGGCGGGCGTGTTCCTGGCCGAGCGGCTGACGATCTTGCAGGGTGTGGGCATCGTGATCACCGTCGCCGGCGTGTTCCTGGTCCAATGGCGGCCACGGTCAGGGTGAGCCTGGTTACCGATGCGCCGTCCAAGGTGTGCTTTAGTGTGAAGGGCAAGCACTCGAGCGAAGGAGGTTGTGATGGCCTTCTCAAGGACGTACCGCGACGGTTTTGCCTGTCCCATCGCCTTGCAGACCCTCCAGGATCTGGTGCGCTGGCTGGCGCTGCGCCAGAGCTGGGAGGAAACCATCAAGCTCTCCGATTGCCAGAGCGTGGCGCGCCAGTGGGGCGTGTTTCCCCATGAGAACAAGATCTTCGTCCAGGTGGTGGCCGGCCTGAACGGCCAGCAGATGCTCCTGCAGTTTCCGGGGCTGTCCACCTTGCCCGTCATGCCGGGGGACCGCATTCCCCCGCGCTCGATCGAAGATCCGTGCCACAGCCACATCTATTATTTCGGCCCATTCGCCGAGGAGTTTCACAACCTGTGATCAACCGATGATGCTGGGTAGGGGCGAGGTCGCCTCGCCACTCCTTTCGCGAGGCAGATTCGTTTGTCCTTGCGACCCGCCACCGGCTATAGTGGGCGCCATGAGCGACAAACCGTTGTCCGGCGTGCAGGTGCTGGACCTGTCCACCTTCGTCACCGGCGGCTTCTGCTCGCTGATGCTGGCCCACCTGGGCGCCGCCGTGCTCAAGGTGGAGCCGCCCGAGCAAGGCGACCCCTTGCGTAAATCGGGCCCTCCGTTTTTTTCGGGGGAGAGCGGCTACTTCCTCAGCGTCAACAGCGGCAAGCGCAGCCTCACCCTCAACCTCAAGACCGAGCAGGGCAGAGCGATCCTGTATCGACTGGCCGAGCGGGCCGACGTGTTCTTGGAGAATTTCCGGCCCGGCACGGCCGCCCGGCTCAAGGCGGCCTACGAGGACATTCACCGGATCAACCCCCGCATCGTCTATTGCTCGATCTCCGGGTTTGGCCAGACCGGCCCCTACCGCGACAAACCCGCCTATGACCCGCTGATCCAGGCCCTGAGCGGCGTGATGAGCATCACCGGGGAGCCGGAGCGGCCGCCGGTGAAGGTGGGGGTCCCCTTGAGCGACCTGAGCGCGGCCATGTGGGGGGCCTATGGCATCGCGGCCGCCCTGCTGCGCCGGGAGCGCACGGGGGTGGGCGATTACCTGGACGTCGCCATGCTGGATGGGGTGTTGCCCTGGCTCACCAAACAAGCCGGCGTGTATTTCTCCGGCGAGGAGCCCCAGCGCCTGGGCACCAAGGACCCCGTGATCGCGCCCTATCAAGTGGTGAAGACGCTGGATGGGTACGTCAATTTGGCCATCGGCAACGACAAGCTGTTTGAAATCTTCTGTCGAGCGCTTGGACGGGAGGAGCTGGCGCACGATGCGCGCTTCCAAACCAACCGGGGCCGGGTCGAACACCGCGCGGCGCTGGACCCGTTGCTTGAGGGGATCTTCAAGACCAGGACCACTCAGGCTTGGGTTGGCCTGCTGGCCGAGGAGCACCAGCTCCCGGTGAGCGCGGTGCTGTCCGTGGGACAGGCGTTGACCCATCCGCAGACCCAGGCCCGCGGCTGCGTGCTCCAGATGGAGCACCCCCGTTGCGGCCCCATTCGGGTGATTGACTTGCCCTTGAAGTACCGACAAGCCCACAGCGGCTTTGACCGCCCACCCCCCACCTTGGGCCAGCACACCGAGGAGGTGCTCGCACAGCTGGGGTACGGCGCCGCTGAGATTGAAGCGCTGCGACGGGAGCGGGTAGTCTGAAAGCCGATCAGGGATTTTGCAGGGAGTTTCTGCTATAGTGTGAGCGGCAGATGCAGGGTGTACGACATACTTTTCCAATGCCTCATGCGACCACACACTAAGGGAGAAGAAAGGGGAGGTTTATGCGCAAATATACGTTCATATGCAGCGGTGTGTTGATCTTGCTGCTGGCCCTGGGAGGGTGCGGCCAGAATCAGAACCCAACGGCCCAGATCAACGTCCAGCCCACGGCCCTTCAGGCCGGGATGGAAGCGGCCTTTGACGGAAGCAGGTCGACGGACGCCGACGGCAGCATCGCCAAGTACGAGTGGGACTTCGGCGACGGCGGCAAGGCTCAGGGTGCAGCGGTCAAACACGCCTTTGCCAAGGCCGGCAGCTATGCCGTGAAGCTCACGGTCACCGACGACAAGCAGGCCTCCAACGCAAGCACCCGGACCATCGCCGTGGCGGCAGCATCCTTGAGCGCAGAGCAACAATTGGCGCAGCACATCGAGCTGTCGAAAGGCACCTCGATCCGCATCCCGGCGGGAGCCGAGCCGCGCCACCTGCTGCCCAACGCCACGGAAGGGACCTGGGAGAGTCAAATCTCAGTCCTCATCTTCGACAGCTTGCTCCAGCCCAACGACACCTTCGAGAACATCCCCGCGCTCGCTGAAACCTACGAGTGGGACGAGCAGAGCTTGACCTACACCTTCCATCTGCGCCAGGGCGTGAAATTCCACGACGGAGAGGCCTTCGATTGCGACGACGTGATGTTCTCCTATAAAGCCTGGATCCACCCCGACTACCCCGGCGTGCGCTTTTCCAACTTCGAGAACATCGTCGGCGCCCAGGCCTACCACAATCGCGAGACGACCGACTGGCCCATTCCCGGCCTGCAGTGCGCGGACGCGTTCACCTTCAAGGTGCAGTTGACCCAGGTGCAGCGCACGTTCCTGGCTTATTCGGTGGGCTCTTCCGGCATCATGCCGCAGCACGTCTACGAGCCCTACTTGGAAGCCAACGGCTACGCCAAGCTGCAAGGGGCTGACTCGGATCTGGGCAAGACGATCGGCACCGGCCCCTACAAGCTGGACGAGTGGGTCACCGACCAGTACGTGAAGATGGTGCGCTTCGACGGGTACTGGATCGGTCGCTACGGCCGCCAACTGGAGGTGGAGGATCAATTGGCCTTCCCCGGCATCGAGCAGCTCTACTGGGTGGTCATGCCCGACACCGAAGCCCAGTACGCCGCGCTGCTGGCCAACGAGGTGGACGTGCTGGACACGCGCAGCCAGGTGGACCAGTACTTCAACCTCAAGAACAACTCGAGCTTCGCCACCTTCGTGTATCCGCAGTTGGTCTACGATTATTGGCACTGGAACCTGCGCAACGAGCTGTTCCAGGACGTGAGCGTGCGCCAAGCCATGTGCTCGGCACTGGACCGCCAGGACCTGGTGGACAAGGTGCTGCGCGGCCTGGGCGAGCTGACCAACGGGCCCACCAGCCCCCTGCGCTGGGATTGGGACGAGACCTTGGACCAAGTCCACCCTCACTACGACCCGGAGCGGGTGGTCCAGTTGATGGAGGACGCCGGTTGGACAATCGAAAAGAACGCCGACGGCTCGATCAAGTCCGGCGCAGTGTGGGCCAAGACCACCGAGGACGGGCGCACCTTGAAGATGGAGTTTGAGATCGCCCACAACGTGCCTAACCCGCGGCGCCAGGACTTCGCCGTCCTGATGCAACAGCAATTAAGCAAGCTGGGATTCAACGCCAGCATCCGGGCGATGGAGACCAACGCCTTCTACAACGACTACCTGGAGGGCAGCCACGCCTTCGAGACCGCCATCGCCGGCTGGCGCATGGGCACCGATCCCGACGGCACGGAGCTGTGGCACAGCAAGAGCATGGACGCCTTCAACTGGCACGCCTACGCCAACCCCGAGGTGGACGCGTTGCTGGAGGAGGGCCTCCAGTACGCGGACTTCGACCGAGCCAGGCCCATCTATCAGAAAATCAACAAGATCCTGGTGGAGACCATGGGCTACTGCTGGCTGGTCTTCCCCAGCGCCACGTTTGCCTCCAAGCTCGATTTGATGGGAATGGAGCAGTGGAGCGCGCTGAGCCCCTTCTCCCACCTGACGGAGTGGTACTGGGAAGGCAAGGGCTTGCCCGTTACGGTGAAGAAACCATAGCGGCGCAGGGAGGCGACGGCGAGATAAGCCGTCGCCTCCCGCACATTTACGATCATGATACGCCATATCATCCGCAGGCTGCTGATCCTCATCCCCACCTTGGTCGTCACCACGATCGTCATCTTCACCATCGTGCAGATGACGCCGGGCGATCCGCTGTCGCTGTATGAAAGCCCGGAGATCAAGCTCACCGAGCAGGAGCGGGCGCGACTGCTGGCTCAATACGGGCTGGACAAGCCGGTCTACGTCCAGTACCTGCTGTGGGCGGGGCGCTTTTTCACCGGCGACCTGGGCACCTCCTTCAACTGGAAGAAACCGGTGTGGGACCTGGTGATGGAGCGGGTGGGGGCCACGGTGGAGCTGGCGGGCTTGTCCCTGCTGCTGGCCCTGCTGGTGGCCATCCCGCTGGGCACGCTGAGCGCCATCAAGCAATACTCGATGCTGGACAACACGGTGACGTTCTTCGCCTTCATCGGCGTGGCGCTGCCTAACTTCTGGTTCGGGCTGATGTTGATCGGCATCTTCGCCGTGATCCTGGGCTGGCTGCCCACGCAGCAGATGCTGACGCCGGGCTTTTCCGGCACGGGGCTCGAATGGTGGATCGACCACCTCAGGCACCTGGTCCTGCCGCTGGTCGTGCTCTCCACCGCGCAGGTGGCCGGGTTCTCGCGCTACATGCGCTCCCAGGTGCTGGAGGTGCTGCGCGACGACTACGTCAACACCGCGCGCGCCAAGGGCGTCAGGGAGCTGCGCGTGATCGGCAAGCACGTGCTCAAGAACGCGCTGCTGCCCGTGGTCACGCTGCTGGGGTTGTCGCTGCCCTTCCTGCTGAGCGGGGCGCTCATCACCGAGCAGGTGTTCAGCTGGCCGGGGATGGGGCAGTTCTTCTGGAAGGCGGCCACCGCGCGCGACTACCCGGTGATCATGGGCGTGCTTGCCATGATCTCGGTGGTCACCCTGATGGGCAATTTCCTGGCGGACCTGGCCTACGCTTACCTCGATCCGCGCATCAAGTACGACTGACCATGGCGCAACAACTTTCCACCCAGGGGCTCGGCGAGCGCGCGCAGGCGGGCGGGTTGCAGCACCGCACCTATTTTCGCCTGTTTTGGTCCCAGCTCAACCAAAGTCCGCTGGCCATGGGGTCCTTGTTCATCCTGGTCGCCCTGTGTCTGGCGGCGGTGCTTGCGCCCTGGATCAGCGACGTGGTGGCCTACGATCCCAAAGAGCCCTTCGTGGGAGGGCGCAACGAAGGGCCAAGCGCCGCGCACTGGTTCGGCACCGACCACCTGGGGCGCGACCTGTTCAGCCGCGTGCTGTGGGGCTCCCAGATTTCGCTCAGCATCGGGCTCATGGTGGCCCTGCTCAGCGTGGGCATCGGCGCGCTGCTGGGCGCGATGTCGGGTTTCTTCGGGGGCAAGGTGGACACGCTCATCATGCGCTTCACCGACGTGTGGTTGAACTTCCCCGGCATCTTCTTCCTGATCGCCATCGTGACCATCCTGGAGCCCAGCTTCTGGAACCTGATCTGGGCCATCGGCATCCTGTCCTGGCCCAGCATCTGCCGCATCGTGCGCGCCAACATCCTGTCCTTGAAGGAGCGCGAGTTCATCCTGGCCGCGCGCGCCATTGGCGCCGGCGGCTTTCGCATCATCGTGCGCCACCTGATGCCCAACACCATGGCCCCCGTGATCGTGAACGCCACCCTCACCGTGGCGGGCGCCATCTTGTCGGAAGCGGGGTTGAGCTACCTGGGGCTGGGGGTGCAGCCGCCCACGCCCAGCTGGGGCAACATCCTGTTCGACGGAAAACCTTTCCTGATCACGGGCCAAAACTTCTGGTACACGTTCTTCCCAGGGCTGTTCATCTTCATCACCGTGTTGTGCATCAACTTCCTGGGCGACGGCCTGCGCGACGCGCTGGACCCCAAGGTGTCCACCAAGCGCTAGCGCTGGAATTGCCCTTTTCGTTTCCTATACTGCTGATCCTCAAGACATCCATCGGTCAGGACGAGGAGGTTCTGGCATGAGCGCCCAAACGCTACCCCATTGGGACATGAGCACCGTCTATCTCGGCCTGCAATCCCCTGAATTCGAACGGGACCTTCAGGCGTTTTTCCAATCGATCGACGAATTGGCCGCACTGTTCGATCAGCACCAAATCAACGCGCAGACGCCGGGCCCGTTGAAGGATCAAACGAAGCAGGCTTTTGAGCTCATCTTGGATCGGCTCAATCGGGTCTTGGAACGCCGGCGATTGCTGTTCGCCTACGTCGCAAGTTTCGTCACCACCGACTCACGAGACGCGCTGGCGCAAGCCAAATTGAGCCAGCTGCAGCAGCACGCCGTGAAGTTGACGCAACTGGTGACCCGCTGGGTGGCATGGCTTGGCTCGCTGGACGTGGAGGCCCTCATCCAACGTTCCGCCATTGCACAAACCCATGCCTTCATGCTGCGCAAGGCAAAGCGCCAGGCAAAGCACCTGATGTCCCCCGCGGAGGAGGCGCTTGCGGCGGAGCTGAACTTGACGGGCGGAGAGGCGTGGCAAAATTTCTATGGCTCGTACTCCTCGCAGTTGATGGTGCCTGTGAAGTTGAAGGAAAAAACCAAGGTCATGCCCATGAGCGCGGTGCGCAATCTGGCCTACGATGCGGATCGCAGCGTGCGCCGCAGCGCCTACAAAGCCGAGCTGGAGGCATGGGAGAAGTCGGAACTCCCCATCGCCTTTGCCCTCAACGGCGTCAAGGGGGAGTACCAGGCGCTTGCGCGCAGGCGCGGCTGGGGCTCGCCGCTTGAGGTGGCGCTGTTCGACAACCACATTGACCGCGCCACCTTGGACGCCATGCTCGAAGCGGCACGGGAGTCGTTCCCCGATTTTCGCCGCTACCTGAAGGTCAAAGCCAAAGCGCTGCGGGTCAAGGCCCTTGCCTGGTATGACCTGTTCGCGCCGCTGGGCAAAGAGCGCAAGTGGTCCTTTGGCGCGGCGCAGGATTTCATCGTGGAGCAATTCGGCACGTTCTCGCCCAAGATGCGGGCGCTTGCCCAACGCGCCTTTCAGGAGCGCTGGATCGACGCACAGCCGCGGGAGGGAAAGCGGGATGGGGCGTTTTGCATGCCGCTGCGTCGCGATGAGTCGCGCATTTTGAGCAACTACAAGCCGTCGTACGGAGGGGTGAGCACGCTGGCCCATGAGCTGGGTCACGCCTATCACAACCTGAACTTGTCAACGCAATCCAGCGAGTTCCTGCGCGACACGCCCATGACCCTGGCCGAGACCGCCAGCATCTTCTGCGAGACCATCGCCCGCAAGGCCGCGCTCAAGGGCGCCTCCGCTCAGGAGCAAATCGCAATTTTGGAGGCATCCCTGCAAGGGGCCTGTCAAGTGGTGGTGGACATCACCGGTCGCTTCCTGTTCGAGCAGGGCGTCTTCGACCAACGCAGGGAGCGCGAGCTGTCGGCGCAGGAGTTCAAATCGCTCATGCTCGACGCCCAGCGGCAGACCTACGGCGACGGACTGGATCGGGAAGTATTGCACCCGTACATGTGGGCGGTCAAGCCGCACTACTACAGGGCAAGCGAATCGTTCTACAATTTTCCGTACATGTTCGGCCTGCTCTTCGCCTTGGGGCTGTACGCCCAATACGAGGAGGACGCCGCCCGCTTCAAGGGGCGCTACGACCAGTTGCTTGCCTCGACGGGGACGGCCGATGCGGCGACGCTGGCGCAGGGGTTTGGCATCGATATCGGCAAACGGGAGTTCTGGCGCTCG
>DATCIV010000030.1:0-4235 GCA_036507575.1 Candidatus Bipolaricaulota bacterium
CGATCCGGTCGCGCCAGCCGGGGTGCGTAGCCGCATAGATGCCCACCGGCACAGCAAGCACCCAACTCAGCAACATCGCGCCGAAGGTCATCACCAGCGTCCACAACAGCGGCACGCCACTTTCCCAGCTGCCGGCCGTGAACAATTGCTCCAGCACGGGCTGCTGATTTTGAAACGAGTATCCCAGGTCCAGCGAGCTTACCATGCGCCACAGCCACTGGCCGTACTGCACCCACAACGGCTGCCCCACGCCCGTGCGCGACAGGCAATCCTGGTACAACGCCTCGTTCTGCAGCCGCAGCGTCGTGCAGTAATCTCCCGGCATCAGGTGCAGCAGGCCGAAGACCACCACGGAAATCACCAGCAGCAGCGGAAGCGTGTAGAGCAGGCGGCGCAGCACGTAAGCGAACATTCGACCTCAACCATTCCCCTTCTCCCTGGTGAGAAGGAGGTTTTTTTCACTTCCTAAACAAGATTTCCGGGTTCAACAGGGTCGTGTTCTCGACCGTGCCCGTGAAGTTGCCCACGCGGTCGGCGCGGTAGGTCTCAAGCCCCTGGGCGTTGTACAGGAACACGACCGGCTGGTTTTGGGCCACCAAGATCTGGAAGTCGGCAAGCAGGTTCGCACGCTGCGTCAAGTCCAGCGTCTGCGCTTGTTGCTGCAACAACCGATCCACTTGTTGCTGCCAAGCGGGTACGTCCTGGCCGGCGCCGTCGGAGAACTTCCAAAAGTGAAGGCTGCCGCCGGATTCGAAGATCGCGCGCAGCAGGTTCGGGTCTCCGTCCCCGCCGGTGAGCGTGATGCGCACGGCCTCAAACTGCGGGGGCGAGCTGCCCACCAGCTGGTCGATCAGCGCGTTCAGCGGCAACGGGCGCACGTTGACCTTGATCCCGAGCTTGGCCAGGTCGTTGGCCCACAGCACCGCGTCGCTGGTGAGCACGGTGGAGCCCTGCACGGTCAGCAACGTGAACTCAAGGAGCGAGCCGTCGGCAAAGGTCCGCATTCCATCTGCGCCTTTGGCTAGCCCGATCTGATCGAGCAAGGACGACGCCTTGGCCAGATCGAACGCGTAGCTGGGGAACGACGCATCGTCCCCGATCCAGAACAGCGAAGAGATACCGGGCCCATAGCGGACCTCGCCCAGGCTGTTGAGGTTGGCCGAGATCATGCCCTGGCGGTTGGTGGCGTAGGAGGCCGCCTGGCGGAAGCGCACGTCGCGAAACAACGCCTGCAGGTTTGCATCCTGCGAGTCCTGATTGAAGGCGATCACGTTCATGTCCACCGTGCCCGCCTCCTGGACGGAGACGGTCACGCCTTGGTTCGACTGCTGGCGCAGCACCGGGATGTCCTCCGGCCGCGGAGGATAGATATCGGTCTGGCCGTTGCTGAAGCGCAGCAGGCGCACGTTGTCGTCGGTGACGATGGACAAAATCACCTGGTCCAGGTACGGCAGCTGCACGCCGTTTTCGTCCGCTTTCCAGTAGTAGGGGTTTCGCTCCAGCACGACCTGCTGGTCGGGCGTGTAGCTCTTCAGCCTGAAGGGCCCGACGCCTGCAATTTGGGCCAGCGGCGTGGTCACGCCCCAGGCCGTGTTGATCGTGCCGTCGTTGGCCGCCTGCTCGAGCAGGCGCTTGGGCAATATGGGAGTGCCTGCCAGTGCGCTGAGCATGCCGGAAAAGGTCACGGGCGCGCTGATGCGCACGGTCAACGTATCCAGCGCCTCGACCTTGGGAAACTGCCCGGCCACCTGCCAGGCGTCTTTGAGCGTGCTGATCAGTTTGGCGTTGAAGACCACGTCGTTCAGCGTGAAGGCCACGTCCGCGGCCGTCAGCGGCGTGCCGTCCGAAAAGCGCAACCCTTCCCGCAGCTTGATGGTCAACGTCTTTTGATCTGCAGAAATCTCCAGAGACTGCGCCAAGGTCGGGTTGCCGAAGCCGTCCACCAGCGCCTCGTTGAGCAGCGTGGTGACCGCGCTGGAGCTGGCTTCATTTTGCGTGATCGGGTTGAACGTCTTGGGGTTGTCGATGTTGTCCATGGTCAGGCTGCCGCCGCGCGTGCCGGGTCCATCGGGCATCTGCGCCGCAACCACCACGAATGGATCGCCAGGCAGCCCGCCCGCTTGCGCCTGGGCTTGCCCGGCCGCGCCCACGATGATCCCCAGGCCCAGACCGATGAGGACCAGCAAGGTCAAAAGCTTCTTATTCATGGCATGTCTCCTTCATCGTCTTTGATGGAGCTTCTGCGGTCCTGCTTATTTGCCGGGTCCGCCGCCAAAGCCGGGACCCTGACCTCCGCCAAACGCGCTTGCGGGCTGGCGGAAGCTCACGCGACTCACTTGCCCACGCTCCAAAGTGAGCGTGACCTGGGCTCCGCTTTCATCCACCAAACCAATAGGTTGAAATTGCACCAGGCTGGCATCGTCCAACGTGCCGGAGAGGCGGTCGCCGGTCTTCAAGGAAATGAAGTCGCTTTGGCCCTCTTCCGAGGCCAGCTCGATGCCGTTCAGGTCGGCAGCCTTCACCGTCAGGGCGCCGAACAAGGCGGTGTTGAACACGAACGATTCGTTCAGCACGCCGCCGCTCCAGACCTGCCCGTCCGCGAACATGGCCATGTCGTAGGTGCTCAAGGTTTGGGCGAGCAGCCCGAAGATGTTCTGGGCTTGCAACCCGTGCAGCACGCGGAACAAACCCAGGTTCGGCCGGCCTTGAACGTGTTGGCCCGCCGCGTCCGGGGTCGGGAGGTCGAGTTTGAAGATCGTCAGTTGGATGTCGTCGGCAGGGATGGTCAGGGTGTTGCCCTGCGAGGAGATCGAAAAGCTGTCCCCGGCTACGGACCCGCTCAGCGTGCTGCCGTCGGTCAGGACCAGCTGATCGGTTTCTCCGAACAGGATCGAGCCGATCTGGCTGCGCGTCAGCGTCTGCGTCTGGCCCGAGGTCAGTTGGACCGTGAACTGGTCCCCCTGGATCGTGCCGCTGATGGCCCCGCCGCCCTTGAGCAGGGCCAAGTCCCCCGAGCCCAGCGCCCGGAAGAACGACTCCAGCAATCCGCGCGGCCCGGTGCCGGGCCCGCCGATCTGTACTTGCACGACCTCTTGCGCCTGCAACTGCGAGGCGCCGCTGCCCAGGATGAACGCGCTCAACAACGCCACTGCAACTGCTTTGACTGTGTACCGCATGTGACACTCCTTTCACGTATTTCAAGCGATGTATCTGCCGATCACGCTAACGGTTGAAGGTGAACGTTGGATGTGGGAACGGTGAGGCATTCATGGGAGTCGGCCTTCGCGCAGAGCTCAATTGCTCTCCCCCTGCATCATGTCCTGGGTTTGGATGGCCGTGAAGGAAAACTCCTTGGGCTCGCTGGTGTGGCCTTGCGCGTCCGTTAGGGTGAGTCTCAAGGTCACCTGCTGGGGGATGACCGTGGCCATGTAGAACTCAAACTGGCCTTGGGCCGCCCCCGCCACTTGAGGATCAAAACCAAAGGGAACGAAGAAGCTTGCGGCGACGACGTCAAATTGCGCGTACACCACTTCGCTGCCGGCCGCTTTGAAATGCACGATGCCCTTGACGTATTCGCCGTCCGCATCAATCTGGCTTGGGAATTCAATATCCGCGATCAGCGGAATCTCGAGGGTTTGTTGGGCGGCTTGGTCCATTGATGGCTCCTGCCCATCCTGTGGGCCTTGGGGTTGCAGATGCCACAGCCACCAGCCGGCCAAGGCAACCGCCACCACAGCAAGCGCGATCCAGATGTTTTGCATGGATTTTCAGCTCCTCCCGATCAGTCCTTACAGTCTAACCCCATTCTCCACTGTTTCCACCGCGCCACAAGGGAGAGGGCCCCGGCCTTTGGGGTCGCAAAGGCCGGGGACGACAAGATAAACCAAGGAGGAGTTCGCCGTACATAACCCTCTCCCACGTTTCACCCGCGCTTTCCGCTGACTTACGGATACTTCCACAGCTTACCCGCCTGCTGTGGAGGTGGTATGGCGAAACGATGAGGGTTTGGTGTGCGCGCGATAGGTCAGGTGAGGTTGGCAAATGACGCATTCAACAGGCGCGCCAGATCCCCTGGTGCCAGGGAGATCTCCAGGCCCCTGCGACCCGCGCTGATGTAGATGTCGGCGTGATCCAGGGCGCTGCACTCAAGAAAGGTGCGCAGGCGCTTGCGCTGCCCCAAAGGGCTGATGCCGCCTGCCACGTAGCCGGTGGCGCGTTCGGCGTGCGCAAGTTCG
>DATCIV010000031.1:0-3837 GCA_036507575.1 Candidatus Bipolaricaulota bacterium
CCGCCGACGCAGCCTCGCTTGTCATGGAGCTCTTCAACGTCACCGCCGAGGGCAACTACCACGACGAGGCGAGCGCGCGCAGCACGGGGGAAAACATCCTGCACCTGAAGCGACCGCTTTCAGCGCTTGCGGCGGAGCGCGGTTGTTCGCAAAGCGACCTTCAAGCCACGCTCGATGGCATCAGGCGCACTCTTTTTGCAGTGCGGGAGAAACGCGTCCATCCGCTGAAAGACGACAAAGTCCTCACCGATTGGAACGGGCTCATGATCGCGGCCATGTCGAAGGCGGCGCAAGCCTTTGACGCTCCGCATTACGCCCAAGCCGCAACGCGGGCGTGCGGGTTCCTCTTCAAGGCGCTCACCACCGCGGAAGGGGAGTTGCTCCACCGCTGTCGCCAAGGGCGCTCGGCCATCCCGGCCTATCTCGACGACCACGCCTTCCTGATCTGGGGATTGCTGGAGCTGTACGAGGCCACGTTCGACGTGGATCACTTGCAATCGGCCCTGGAGCTGGCCCGGCGCACGCTGCAGCGCTTCTGGGATGAACGTGCGGGGGGGTTTTTCTTCACCTGCGGCGACGGGGAAGCGCTCCCGGTCAGATCCAAGGATGCCTACGACGGGGCCGTTCCTTCCGGCAACTCCGTGATGATGCTCAACCTGCTGCGCCTGGCCAGGCTCACGGGAGACGGCGAACTTGAAGATGCCGCGCTGCGGACCGGCGCTGCGTTCTGTGCGCAGGTGCGGCGCGCGCCGTCGGGATTCACGCAGTTGCTGCACGCGTTGGACTTCGTGCTGGGGCCGTCGCACGAGGTGGTGATCGCCGGTGGGGCGCAACAGGCGGACGCTTTGGCCATGCTCCACGCGCTGCGTTCGGGTTTCTTCCCCAACAAGGTGGTGCTCGTGCACTCGGGTGAAGGCGCGCTGGAGCGCATGGCTCCCTGGGTCAAGCCCTATGCGCCCTTGCAGGGGAAGGCCACCGCCTACGTGTGCAGCGGGCGCAGCTGCCAACGCCCGGCGACGGACGTTGCCGACCTGTTGCGGGCCGTTTCAGTGTAACTTCCAAGACCACGATTCTGTCCATCCCATCACAAAAAAGCTCCGCATTTCGGTACTCAGTATCACATACTTTCACCGTGTGAATTTCCTAGACTGGATGCAAAAGGCATTTTGATTAGAGATCAAGGAGGATCCAATGAAAAGGCTGGTCGCCGTTGCGAGTTTGGCAGGATTGATCCTGGCCTTTGGCATGTTTTCAACCGCCCAGAACCAAGTGAGACTGCAGCTTGGTTTGCTGGTGGATGGATCGGGAAGCATCTCGGCAACTGATTTTGAGTTAGTTAGAAGTGCTTTGATCGCTTCGTTGAGCGATTCGAATTTGATCCCTCATACCGGCGTGGTGGAAATCACGATCGTTCAGTTCAGCGACGAACGGGCGCGCGTTGAAGTGGCTCCCACCGTGCTCACCGCCGACAGCGTGGATGACATCACGAGCAAACTGCGCAGCATGACGCAGGGGCGCGGAGGCACCCCCCTGTGGCTGGGCATTGATGCGGTTACGAACGCCATGGTTGGGTCTGCCAACTTCAACATCGCTGAACGGCAGACGATCAACATCGCGACCGACGGTCAGCCCCAAGTGCCGGTGTCGAACATTGCGGTTGCGCAGGGCATCACGCTGTCCAACCAGGCCAGGGATCGCGCCGTCAGCAACGGCATTGACGAGATCGACGCCGAAGGCGTGGGACAAGCCATCACCGACACCGGCTTCCGCAATTTCCTGCTGCAATTGGTGTGGCCGCAGCCCGGCACCTTGGTGGACGGTGTTAATAATGGCAGTACTTTTGACCCTGGATTCGTGACGCTGGTTGCCAACTTCCAGGACTTCGAAGAGGCGCTGCGAGCGAAGGTGGCCGCCATCGTCAGCTCCGGAGGCTTGAACGGCAATGGCGACGGCGACGGCACCGATCGCCCCGGCGGCGGCACCGCCCCCGGTCCCGGCGGCCGGCCCATCCCCTTTGACACGCCGATGGGCACCGCGCTGCTGGCCGGCGTGCTGGGCACGATGATGCTCGTCTTCCGCTTCAAGGAGCACCTGAGGCTGGGCGCGCGCAAGTAAGGCTGTACTAGCCCGTCATCCCCGCGAAAGCGGGGATCCAGACAGAACCCAATAGAATCTGGATTCCTGCTTCCGCAGGAATGACAACCAAAAAACGTCGTGCAATGCGTCGAGGGAGAGGGCGCTTTGCGTTGACAGATTCAGTGAAGCGTGCTAGGATTCACAGGTTGAATTCTAGCACGCTTGCCTTTTACATCAACCATTCCATGTCGGTGTGTCGCCAAATGCGAGGGTCGCAGAGAGGTCGAACAAAGGAGAAACTACGGTGAAGTCAATTGCGACCGGTGCATCAATCTTTGCCGAACTGCTGGTGGATTCCACGCGCATTCAAGCGTTGAAAGCCGAGGCCGTCCGCCTTCCCTCGTGGGATCTGACCCAACGTCAAGTGTGGGACATCGAACTGCTGCTGAACGGGGCCTTCTCCCCCTTGAAGGGGTTCCTGGGCGAGGCCGATTATGGCTCCGTCTGCAAGGACATGCGCTTGCAGGATGGGGCGTTGTGGCCCATCCCCATCACGCTGGACGTCACCCAAGCGTTTGCCGACTCCATCAAGCCGGGCCGCCGGATTGCGCTGCGCCACCCGGAGGGCATGGTCTTGGCCGTGCTCTCGGTCGGCGACCTGTGGAAGCCGGATTTGCGCCAAGAAGCAGCCCTGGTGTTCGGCACGACCGATGACGCCCACCCCGGCGTCTTTGGCCTGCTGCAGCAGACGAACCCGGTGTACGTGGGAGGCGCATTGGAAGGGCTGGAGTTGCCCGCTCACCACACGTTCAAGCGCCTGCGCCATACGCCTGCGCAGTTGCGGGCGCACTTCGCCAAGCTGGGGTGGAAAAAGGTAGTGGCCTTTCAGACGAGAAACCCGTTGCATCGCGCCCATGTGGAGTTGACCAAGCGCGCGCTGGCCGAGACGGGCGCAAACCTGCTGCTGCACCCGGTGGTGGGGCGCACCAGCTCCGGCGACGTGGATTATTTCTCCAGGGTGCGCTGCTATCAGGCGGTGCTTGAGCACTATCCAAGGGAATCCGCCGCGCTCAGCTTGCTGCCGCTGGCCATGCGCATGGCCGGCCCGCGCGAGGCGCTGTGGCACGCCCTCATCCGCAAGAACTACGGCTGCACGCACTTCATCGTGGGCCGCGACCACGCAGGCCCCGGCAAGGGCAGGGACGGGAAGCCGTTCTATGGCCCGTATGAAGCGCAAGAATTGGCGCGCAAGCACGAAAAAGAGCTGGGCATCGCCATCGTGCCGTTTGAGGAAATGGTGTACGTGGAAAGCAGCGGCGAGTATTTTCCCGTGTCCGAGGTGTCCCCGGACGCCAAGGTGCTGTCGCTGTCCGGCACGGAGCTGCGCCAACGCCTGCGCGAGGGCTTGCCCGTCCCCGACTGGTTCTCGTATCCGGACGTGATCGCCGAACTGCGACACACCTATCCACCGCGCTCTCAGCAGGGGTTCACCGTGTTCTTCACCGGCCTGTCCGGGTCCGGCAAATCCACCATCGCCAACGTGCTGGTGGCCAAACTGATGGAGATCGGCACCCGGCCGGTCACGCTGCTGGACGGGGACATCGTGCGCAAGAATTTGTCCAGCGAGCTGGGCTTTTCCAAGGAGCATCGCAACCTCAACATCCAGCGCATCGGCTTCGTCGCCAGCGAGATCACCAAGAACCGCGGCATCGCCGTCTGCGCTCCGATTGCCCCCTATGCCGCCACCCGGCGCCAGGTGCG
>DATCIV010000032.1:0-4627 GCA_036507575.1 Candidatus Bipolaricaulota bacterium
TAGTCGTCGGTGCCCGCCTTCAACCCCTTGACGATGTCCTCGGTGGTGCCGCTGGCGGTGACCATGATCACCGGCAAATCGTCCTGTGCGCGAATCGCCTCCAGCACGCCCCACCCATCGAGCTTGGGCAGCGCGATGTCCAACAACACCAGATCGATCTTCTCGTTCTGCAGTTGCTCCAGCGCCTGAAGCCCATCCCTTGCGCAGAGGGTGGAATGGCCCTTCAGCTGCAAGAAGCGCTGCAGGACTTCCAGGGCATCCGGCTCATCTTCCACGATCAGAATCGTCATCGACGTCGCCTCCATTCGGGATGAAGAATGCAAACGTGCTGCCTTTGCCCGGCGCGCTGTGGACCGTCACCCACCCCCCGTGAAGCTCCACGTAGTGCCGGACGATCGCCAGGCCCAAGCCCAGGCCCTCGGCCATTTTAACCTGGACCCCCGGCAATCGCCCGAACGGCTCGAAGATGAAGCGCTGGTGCTCCGCCGCGATGCCGGGCCCCGTGTCCTGCACCTGCCAGACGACGCCCCGCGCCTGCGCCGCGACGCTGACTTCAACGCGCCCAGCCTCCGTGTACTTGATCGCGTTCTCCACGAGGTTCGACAGGATGCGCCTGAGCTTGGCCGCGTCCGCACGCAAAGGAAGCACATCCTGCGGCACCGAGCACGACAGCGCCAACCCCTTGCGCGACGCCAGGGCCTGCAGAGGGTGCACCACATCCTGCGTCAGCACGGGGACGTTCAACGTTTCCAACTGCAGCGATTCCCTGCCGGACTCCAGCTTGGCGAAGCTCAAGATGCGGTCGATGAACTCCAGCAGCCGGTCCGCTGAGCGCAGGATGGACTGCAAATGCGATCGCTGCACCTGCGAAAGGGCGCCCCCATCGCCCTCGAGCATGAGCTGTGCGAAGCCCGAGATGACGTGCAACGGCGTTTTCAAGTCGTGGCTCATGGCCGCCAGAAAGTCCGACTTGGCGCGGTTGGCTTGCTGCAATTCCCGGTTGACCTGGGTCATCTGGTCGTCCTTGCGCACGATCGAATCGGCCATCCGATTGAACGAGTGAGCCAGCGTCTCCAGCTCGTCGCCGCTGTGCACCTGGGCGCGCATCTGGGTTTGACCTTGCCCGAAGCGCAGCATGGCGAAGTGCAGGTGTTCCAGCGGCTTCCACGCGCGCTGGTAATAGGCCCAGATCAGCGCGAACCCCAGCAGGATTGCCACCAAGGAGATGGAAACCACCCCCAGCACCGTGCTTTGGATTTCCTGGTGCACCTTCCCAAACGAGAAACCGAGGCGCACGTAGCTGTCCACCAGATCCTGCCGCAGCCCGGTGTCCGTCGCCGAGATCCTGCCTTCGAAGGAATGGCTGATGTCGATGTACGCAGTCCCATCCGCAAGGACGCCGCGGAAGGTGTGGGGTCCCGGCAGCAGTGGCCTCACGGGCAGATCGAGGTCGAACAACTTCTTCTCCGCCACGATCTTGCCATTGTGGACGATCTGCGCGAAGATCACCTCTCCGGATGCAAAGCTCTCCACCAGAAACGCCACGTTGGTCTCCTGCTCGATGACGACTTTCAAGAACGCCTCGCGCGCCAGGATCTCGGCCATGGCCTGGCCGTTCTGCTCGATCAGGCGCTCCATGTCGGCCACAAAGCGGTAACCGGCCGCCACCGCAATCAGCACGGTCAACACCGTGACCAGGGCTACGAACACGATCAAGAAGCGCGTGCGCAGGTTGGGTCGTTTTCGCCGGCGCAACTTGATAGGATGCATGTGGGCCCTTTCTCTTTCTTAAGCGTGGGGCGGCGTCCATTGTAAATCAAGCGCACGGAACCCTGCATGATGACGATACGCATCCCTCCCCTGGATTTGAACCCGGTCTTCCAGGCGCATCCTTATGCGCGCATTGCGCTGGAATCGCTGCTGCGCCAGGGCCACCTTGCCGTGCTGGTGGGGGGCGTGGTGCGCGATGCCATGCGAGCGCAGCTCGAGAAAGACTACGTTTTCGCTCCCGCGGAAGTGGACATCGCCACCGCTGCCACCCCAGACCAAGTCAAGGGCGCACTGCCCGATTGGCCCAGCAAGGACGTGGGCAAGGCCTTCGGCGTGACGATCGTCACGGCGCCCGACGGCAGGTGCTACGAAATCGCCACGTTTCGCAGCGAATCCGACTATGACGGCCGCAGACCCGGCCGGGTGGAGTTGATCCGCTCGCTGGAGGCGGACTTGCTGCGGCGCGACTTCACGGTGAACGGCATGGCCGCCCATCTGGATGGGGCGGTGGTGGACCGCGTGGGCGGGATAGACGACTTGAGGCAAAAGCGCATCCGCGCGATCGGCGACCCGCTACAGCGCTTTGCCGAGGATCACCTGCGCATGTTGCGCGCCGTGCGCTTTGCCTGCAGCCTGGAAGCTGACATTGAGCCATGCACTGCCCGGGCCATCCGCTCCCAGGCCGACAAGATCTTGCGCATCTCGCCCGAGCGGCTCCGCGAGGAGCTGTTCAAGATGCTGACCACCCGCCAAGCCTGCCGGGGGGTGCGTTGGTTGGATGAACTGGGCCTGCTGGCCGAGATCCTGCCCGAGGTCTGCGCCTTGAAAGGCGTGCCCCAACCCGCGCAATACCACCCGGAGGGCGACGTGTTCGTCCACACCCTGCTTGCCCTGGAGTGGGCCGATCGTCTGCACATGCCGGCGCTGACCAAGCTATGCGCGCTGTGTCACGATCTGGGAAAGCCACAGGCTCTAGTCCAGAACCAGGGACAGCACATGGGAGGGCACGAGCTGATCAGCGAGGGTCTGGCCATCCGCATCGGCGGGCGGTTGCGTTTGAGCGCGGCGGAGACTGCGCTGCTCACCTTCACTGCGCGCGAGCACATGCGCATCGCGCGCTTCCCCGAGATGGCGCAGGCCAAGCGCTTGCGCCTGCTGCAATCCACCCGAGCCGCGGGGAAATCCGAGCCGTTCAGCGAGAAATTCCCTGCCCTTGCAATGCTATTGCAGGTGTTGATTTGCGACGCGCAAGCGAGCGTCCATCGCTCGTCCGCCTGGCTGCCGGTGGTGCAGGAAGTAGTCGCTTGTGCGCTTCGGCTAAGGGACCTGGAGCAGCAAGAGCTGGCCCACAAGCTGCTGGATGGGAACGATCTGTTGGCGTTGGGCCTGGCGCCCGGGCCGCAGGTTGGCAGGGTCCTGCGCAAGGTGTACGAGTTGATCTACGCGGGGAAGATCAACTCCCGCAACCAAGCGCTGCGGGCTGCGAGGGCTTTGGCGCGCTCGTCGGAGCCCGAGTGACGCGCTCAGCCCGCCTCGCCGGTGGGCGCCTTGGAGGGGGAATGGTTCTTGAGCGCTTGGGCTTTGGGGTATTGGCCCGGTCGCGTGTGCATCATCGAGCGCAAGGCTTGAAGCAGGGCTTGTTTGATGCGGGTGAGGTCCGACAGCGTGAGCGGACACTCATCGAACTGCCCGTCTTCGAGGTTTTCCTTGACGATGCGATCCAGAATCGACTTCATGTGCTCGGCATCATCCATGCTGCGCGAAGCGGATTCCGCGCCGTCGCACATCATCAGGATGGCCGTTTCCTTGGTCCGCGGCCTGGGGCCTTCGTAGCGGTAATCGTCCAGCGATAAACCCACGTTCTTCTGAGGGTCTTTGAGCGCCTTGAGGTAGAAAAACCGCATGACGCTGGTGCCGTGGTGCTCTGCGATGAACTGCAGCACATCCTGCTTCAGCCCGCTGGCTTGCCCCATCTCCAATCCCGCCTTGACGTGGTTGGCAAGGATGATGCGGCTGATGTTGGGCGGCAGCTCGTCGTGAGGGTTGTAGCCGTCTCGCTGATTCTCGGCAAAGTAAATGGGCTGCACCCCCTCGGCGGCCTTGCCGATGTCGTGGTACAGCCCCCCGACTTGTGCCAGCAGCGCGTCGGCGCCGATGGCGCGGGCCGCCTCGGACGCCAGGCGAGAGACGCTCAGGCTGTGCTGGTACGTGCCCGGCGCACGGGCAAGCCGTTCCAGCAACGGATGAGACGTGTTCAACAGCTCGACCAGACTGAAGCGGCTGCTGCGTTGCAGCAGGTACTCGGCCAGGGGCACCATGCCCGACAACAGCAACGCGTTGATGGGGCCGTTCAATCCGGCGGTGGCAAACGCCTGCCACTGCCAGCCGCCGCCGCTGCTCATCAGCGCCAAAGCCAGCAGCGCCGAGATGTTCACCAACCCGACTTCGAGCCCCACCAGGACCAGCTCGCGCTGGCGCTCCAACCGCCGCGCGCGCAGCACCATGACCATCCCGCCCGCCAGCAGCGCGAGCGCCGCCGGGGCCGGCACGCTCAAGGCGGCCACCCCCGCAAGCAGCAGGTTCAGCACCAGCCCCACCTCCGACCCGTAGAACATCACGGCAAGCCCCACGCTCAGCGCAACGGGCATCAGGTACGGCGACAAGGGGCCAAGGCCCTGCATTGCGACCGCGTTGAACGCGACGAGCCCGATGAGAAACCATTTGTGCCGATCGAGTTGGAACAAGGCAGGCCTGCGCACCCACAGATAGGCGGTCAGCCCCGCTCCCAACAGCCCCACGTACAGGCCGCGCCCGATCCACTCGGGCCACGAGAAGAGCAGCACGCGCGCACTGGGCC